>NZ_JBHVQX010000001.1:390568-419771 GCF_042886395.1 Streptomyces sp. NPDC058008
ACAGTAGCTAAGCGTGGTCCCTCCGGGGGGGGCGCCCGATCATTCGCGCCCCCGCCTCCGGGCCCCCCCCCGCGCGGGCCGCCCGGGGGCCCCCCCCCCCCCCCCCCCCCGGCCAGGGGACGCGGCGGCCCCGCCGGGTCAGTCGCGGCGGACCGTGATCGTCGTCCAGGCGCCGACGTGCACCTGGTCGCCGTCCTGGAGCGGGACGGGGACGTAGGGCTGGATCGGGTCCTCCGCACCGTTGAGCGTCGTGCCGTTGGTGGAGTTCTGGTCGACGACGGCCCAGCTGCCGTCCGGCTGCCGCACCAGCACGGCGTGCTGGTGCGAGACGCCCGGGTCCTCCGGCGGAACGGCGAGATCGATGTCGGGGGACTCACCGGTGCTGTGCCGGCGGCGGCCGATCGTGACCTGGCTCCCGCTGAGCGCGAGCTGCTGCTCCGGGGAGTACGCGGGCAGGTTGAGCCCGGTCGCCTCGGGGCCGCTGCGCTGCATCATCGCCAGGAAGTAGTCCCGGTCCGGGGCGATGACGGCCGTCCAGTCGCCCGCCGCCCGGTCCGGCCCGCCCTGGTCGGGGCCCTGGCCGGGGAACTGCTGCTGCGGGGACCCGGGCGCCCGGGTGGCGTGGGGCGCCTGCGGGCCCTGCTGGAAGGCGGCCGGAGGCTGCTGCTGCGAGGGCGGCGGCAGCATCCAGTCGTCGTCCCCGCCGGCCGCGGGCTCCTTCGGCCGCTGGGGCGCGGGCGGAGCGGACTGCTGCTGGAAGGACGGCGGGGGCGGCGGCCCCTGCCGCTGCGGCTCGAACGGCGACGGCGCGCCACCCGGCACTCCGGGCCCCGCGGCACCAGGACCCGGTGCGGCGGGGTCCTGGGAGCCGGTACCCGGCCGCACCGGGACCTGCTGACCGGGGCGGCCCTGCGGCTCGAACGGTGAGGGGGAGCCCTCCTGGCCGGGACCCTGCGGCCCCTGCCGCTGCGGTTCGAACGGCGAGGGCGACTGCTGCTGGAAGGACGGCGGGGGCGGCGGCCCCTGCCGGAAGGCCGGCGGAGGCGGCGGCGTACCGGGCCGCCCCGCCTGCTCCGGCGCGAGCGGCTCGGCCGGCCGGTTCATCTGCGAGGGCCGGGAGCTCTGGTACTCGAACGGGTCCCGCTGCTGCTGCGCCGGCGGGCCCTGCTGCGCCTGGAAGCCGGGCGGCAGGTTCAGCCCCGGCACCGGTCCGCCGCTCGCGCCGGCCTGCGGGGCGAGCGGGGTGTAGGACGTCGCCGTGTTCGTGAGGAAGTTCCAGCGGCACTCCTCGCAGTACGGCGCCCTCGCCTCGCGCGGGGTGCGGCACTGCGGGCAGAGCTCGGCCTGTGCGGTCGGCTCCCCGCCCGGCGGCGGGTAGCCGTAACCGGGCGCGGGCGGCGGGGGAGGCGGCGGCGGGACCGCGCCCGTCCCGGCCATGCGGTGTCCGCAGACCTCGCACCAGTCCTCGGAACCCGACTGGTGTCCGTTCGGGCAGGTCGGCATGTCGGCGCTTCCCCCTCTCCTCGTCCGGCCCGGAGGCCGTCATGCTCGTCGGTACGCCGCCCGGTCGGCCGGGGCGGCTCTCCGTACGGTTGTGTCGTCACTGTGGGCGTTGTTGTCGATCGCGTCGCTACTTCTTGACGCGAACCGTCTTGGTCGAGCGCGTTTCGAGTGTCATCTCGTCCGCTTCCGCGACCCTCGCTTTCAGTCGCACAGTACCGGTCGCCGCGTCGACGACATCGACCACCTTCGAAAGCAGCTTCGCGGTGTCCTCGTTCCCGGAGGCCGACGCGAGCTGCACCGCGCGGCCCAGTTTCGCCGTCGCGCCGTCGAAGTCACCCGATTTGCGCGCATCCAGCCCCTGTTGGATGACCTGTGCCAGTTCCGCCTGCCCCGTGTAGTGCGCCACCTGCGGGTTGATCGAGGTGGACGCGGTCATGTCGTCGGTCCACACCGCCCGTACGAGGCCCTGCGAGAGGGGACGCGGGGCGCCGCCGTCGGAGGGGGACGGCAGGATCAGCGAGACCCGGGCCGCCAGCATCTCCTGGCCGATCCCGGCCACCGGGACCCGTACGCACACGTGGTAGTCCCGGGACTCGTCGCCCCAGGAACCGGTCGGGTAGTCGCCCGCTCTCGGTCCCGCCACGGTGCGCCGGCCGGTCAGGTCGGTGACCGTGGGCGCCACCTGTTTGACGAACACGATCTCCACGCCGACGGGCGTCCAGAGCCGCAGCGCGACGTCCGCGACCTCCTTGCCCATGGCGTTCTCCATCATCTGCGTGAAGTCCGCGGCGAGGCCCGCCGGATCGGCGACGATGTCCGCCGTGCCGAGCAGGGCGGAGGCGACCGCTGTGACCTCTTTCACCTCCCAGTCGGTGCCGACCCCCCTCGCGTCACAGGTGAACCGGCCCGCGCAGGAATCCAGAGCGGCCCGCAGATCCTCCGCCGACTCGTGCTCGTTGCGCCCGTCGGTGAGGAGGATGCCGTGCCGGATGTCCACCTCGGCGGCCCCCAGGAGCCGGTCCGCCAGCCGCAGCCAGGTCCCGATCGCGGTGCCCCCGCCCGCACTCAGCCGCCGCAGGGCCTCCTTCGCCCGGGCCCTGGTTTCCGGGTCCGCCGTGGCCAGCCGCCCGTTGCCGGGATACACGTCCCTGGCCACGTGCGTCCCCGCGACGACGGCGAACCGGGTGCCGTCCCGCAGGGTGTCGATGGCCGCCGCCGTCGCGTCGCGCGCGTTGCGCATCTTCGTCGGCGGGTAGTCCATCGAGCCCGAGCAGTCCACCATGAGCACCACGGCGGTGTCCGGCGCCCGCCCCGGGACGCGCGCCGGCGCCGGGGACCCGCCGGCCGGCGGGACGCCACCGGTCGTACCGCCGCCGGTGGAGGTGACCGTGACGATCGCGTTGACGTCGCGGCCGCCCTCGGGGAGGTACTCGTTCTGGTACACCTCGACGGAGAACCGCGGCACGCTGGACTTGGCGAAGTTGGCCATCTGATCGGCTCCTTGAGGCTCCACATGTGCCGGACGGGGACGGACGCGCGGACGGGTTCCCGGACCGGGGGCGCGCGGGACCGGTGGCGGAGCGCCGGCCCGGACGCCGGCGGACCGGGTGCGGCTCAGGCCGATCCTGCCCCTCGCGCCTCCACGGCGAACGGCAGCAGCGCCACTGTTACGTTGTCGTGGCCCCCGCCGTCCAGTGCGTGACCCACCAGTACCTGGGCCCCCCGCAGCGGCCGTTCGCAGGCGTCGCCCGGCAGGGCCGCGGCCATCTCCGCCGCCGCCTCCGCGTAGTTCCACAGGCCGTCGGTGCACACCACGACCACGCCGGGCCGGTCCGGCTTGAAGGACGCGGTGTGCGGCTCCAGGTCGTACGCGTCGGCGCCGAGCCAGCCCGTGATCGCGTGGGCGCGCTCGTCGGCGTACGCCTCCGCCTCGTTCATCAGCCCGGCCGCCACCATCTGCGCGGCCCAGGAGTCGTCCTCGGTGAGCCGGGCCGGCGGGTGGGCGCGGTCCTCGGGGACCCAGTAGACACGGCTGTCGCCGACCCAGCCGACGACCAGCAGACCGCCCGCCATGATCGCGCCGACCAGGGTGCAGGCCGGGGCGTTCCGATGACGGCGCTGATCGTGCTCCAGGGCCTGACCGGGGTCCTGCGCGAGGGAGTTGACCGCCTCGGACGCCGCCAGGATCGCGTCGTGCATCGCCTGCTGCGGATGCGTGCCGCGCGGCAGCGACTCCAGCAGCGACTCGTTGGCCGCGCCCGCCGCCGCGGCCGACGCCTCGTCGGGCCGGCTCGCCGACGAGACGCCGTCGCACACGATGGCCACGACGGCCGGGGAGCCGTCCGGCAGGGCGGTGGAGGACACCGCGAACGCGTCCTCGTTGCGGTGGTGGCGCAGGCCCCGGTCGGTGACCGCCGCCACCGAACCGAGCTCCTGCTCCATGTGGTCGCGCTCGCGGGGCTGGGCGTGGCCGCAGTTCTCGCAGTAGCCGTCGGTGTCCACCCGGCCCGAGCGGCAGGCCACACAGACCTTGGCGCCGGACGCCGCGCCGGCGGCCGCCGGCGCGTGCTCCGCCGCACGGGGATCGGGCGCGGCCAGTTCGAAGTCGCCCGAGGCGCCGTCCGGACCGCCCGCCCCCTCCGCGGCGTCCGGCCCGTCGAGGCGGACCGCCGCCCCGTCCCCGGTGGGCAGGGGCTTCCCGCCCGAGTCCACGCCCGGCAGATCCGCCGGGCGGTGCGTGGGGGCCGGAACGTCGGAGCTGTCGGTCCCCGAGGCGCGCGGCCACTCGACCTGCGCGGCGGCGGGCGCGCCCGCGCCCTGCGCGGGCACCGTGACGGCGACCGTCGGACGGTCGCCCGGTGGCGTGGGCACGGCCGAGAGGTCGTATCCGCACGCGCCGCAGAAGCGGTCGCCCGACTCCAGCGGTTCCTCGCAGCTGGGGCACCCCGGCAAGGAGGCCCGCTGGTGGCTCTGTGACATCTTCACACCCAGGTCCGGGGGCGGAGGCGGTTGGCCCGCTCCACCAGTTCGATCCGCTCGTCGCCCCGTTGCGCGAGCCGGGCGAGCATCCGGTACGAGCGTTCGAGGCCGGACCTCAGGCCCCGCTCGTCCAGCTCGCTGCCCAGCACCGTCCGCCGTCCCGCCGCCCCGGGGGAGGGCGGATCCGCCGCCCGGGCCGTGGGACTACCGGAGAGTACCCAGTCAAGTGCCGTACCCAGCACCTCGGTCGACAACCGCTCACGTCTCACCGCGTCCAGGCCGTACTCCCGCAGCGCGGTCACCTGGTCCGCGGCGGCGGACAGGTCCAGGAGCAGCGGCTCCCGGGGGGCCCGCTCGCGGAGCCTGGCCCGCACCGCCGCCACCCGGGCCGCCGTGTAGTGGATCGACGACTCCGGTACGGACTCCAGGGTGCGCACCGCCGCGGTCCGGTCACCGGCGGCGATCTGCACCCGGGCCAGGCCGAACGCCGAGCTGACGAAGCTCGGGTCCGTCGCCCACACCAGGCGGTAGTACTCCGCGGCGTTGTCCAGCTGCCCCAGCACCTCCGCGCAGACACCCAGCGCGAGCTTCGGCGCCGGCTCGCCGGGGAAGGCGTCGTAGAGCGCGTCGAACGACAGGGCCGCGTTCACGTCGTCCCCGGTCACCAGCGAGGTGATCCCCCGGTACCAGACGACCCGCCAGTCGTCCGGGTGCTGCGCCTCGACGGCGGTCAGCGCCCGTACGGCGGAGTCGAGTTCGCCCATCTCCAGCCGGGCCCGCAGCTCCCGCAGCCGGGTCTCCAGCGAGGCCGCGGGCACCGAGTGCAGGGCCGCGATCAGCTCGGCGGGCGCCGACGCCATCACCCCGGCGAGGAAACCGGCGTTGGGGTCGTCCGGATCGACCCGGGGGACCGGGAGGGCGAGCGAGGTGCCCCGCGCGTCGAACGCGGCGAGCCGGGGGCCCGCGACCGGTCCCGGGGGCGGGAACGCACCCAGGTCCGGGACCGCGCGCGGTGCGGGAACGGCCCCCGGGGGCGGCGCGTACGCCACCGCTCCGCCGCCGGACCCGCTTCCGCCGCCGCCCCTGACGTGGGTGTCCGGCGCGTGCAGCGGGGCGGCGCCCACGGGCTGCGGCGGTGCGACGACGGGAGCCACGGCGGGAGCCGCCGCCGGAGCGGGGAGCGCGGCGGCCGGGGCGGCCCGCCCGCGACGGCGGCCCGGCCGCCCCACGCCGCCGGACGGGTCCGCGCGGACGCCGAGCCGCGACACCTCGCCGGTCAGCTCGGCGAACAACTCCGTGTCCGTCACCCGCAGTTCCACACCGAACAGGGTCGAGAGCGCCGGACGCGGGCGCCCCGTCTGGAGGGCGATGACCTCCCGCAGCACCCCCGTCAGCTGCTCCGCCATCTCCGTCGCCGAGGAGAACCTGCGCGCCGGATCCGGGTCCGTGGCCCGCACGAGCAGCCGGTAGAACGACTCGTACGTCCGGAAGACCTCGATGTTGTCCGGGTCCGGCAGCGAGTCCACGAAGACGTTCGTGTACCCCTGGAAGTCGAAGGTCAGCACCGCGAGCGTCCGCGCGACCGTGTAGAGGTCGGAGGCCACGGACGGGCCGGTCTCGGCGACCTCGGGCGCCTGGTAGCCGACGGTCCCGTAGATGGCCGACTCGTCGTCGTCCATCCTGCGCACCGCGCCCATGTCGATGAGCTTGAGCTGGTCCTCGGTCTGGATCGCGTTGTCGACCTTGAAGTCGCAGTACAGCAGGTTGCGGCTGTGCAGGTGGCCGAGCGCCTCCAGCGCCTCGATCCCGTACGCGCACGCCTGCTCGACCGGCAGCGGGTCCCGCTTCCCGGCCGGTGTGCGGCGCTCGTTGGCGATCTCCTTGAGGGACTTCCCGCCGACGTACTCCATCACTATGTAGCCGTCGAGCGACCCCGTACGCTGGTCGAGGTGCTCCACGAAGTTGTAGATGCGCACGATGTTGGAGTGCTCGATCTCCGCGAGGAAGCGCCGCTCGGAGATCGCCGCCGCCATGGCGTCCTGGTCCCCGGTGTCCAGCAGGCCCTTGAGGACCACCCAGCGGTCGGACACCGCCCTGTCCACCGCCAGGTAGACCCAGCCGAGCCCGCCGTGCGCCAGGCAGCCCGCCACCTCGTACTGCCCGTGCACGATGTCGCCGCCGCGCAGCTTGGGCACGAAGGAGTACGGGTGGCCGCACTTGGTGCAGAACCCCTCGGTGCGGCCCGGCCGTTCGCCGCGGGCCCGGCCCACCGGCGCGCCGCAGTCCGAGCGCGAGCAGAACCGCTTCCGCTCGGGGACCTCCGGGTTCTCCATCACCGCGGTGTACGGGTCGGGCCGCGGCACGTCGGGGACGAGCACCAGACCCGCGCCCAGCCTGCCGCGCCCCGAGGCGGAGCCCGTCGAGGTGCCCGAGGAGCGCACCGAGACCGAGCGGGAGGTGGACCGTCCGGACAGGGAACGCGAGAGGCGTCCGGACACCGACCTGCGCGACGTCGAGGAGCGGGACGAGGCGCGCGCGGAGGGCTGCGAGGCGGAGCGCTGCGAGGCGCTCCCGCTTCCCCCGCCGCCGGCCGCCCTGCCTCCGCCCGCGATGCCGGTGGGCGGCGAACCCACCATGCCCGTCGGCGACACGACCGGCGCGAGGCCGCAGGTGTCGCAGTACAGCTCGCCGCCGCCCATGTCCTCGTAGGAGCCCTCGCACTCGGGGCGCTGGCACTGCGTACTCACGATGTCTCCCCCTGTCCGTCGTACTCGCCCCGGTCGCGCGGCGTCAGCAGATCCGCGGCGGCCTGCTGGTAGCGCAGCACCGCCTGTCCCGCGACGCGCAGGTCGCACGGCGCGCTCCACAGCATCCGGCGCGCCGCGTCGTACCGCTGGATCAGCACGGGCTCCTCCGCGAGACCGTGCCGGACCACCTTCGCCCGGTACGCGTCGAGCCGGCCGCGCAGCTCCGCCCGGACCGCGAGCGGCTCGGTGACCGACGTCAGCGACTCCCGGGCCCGCATCAGCTCCTCCTCCGCCTCCCGCTCCAGCGACTCCAGCAGCGGGGACAGCCGGTTCCACTGGGCGTGCCTGCGGTAGGACGCCGCCGTCGCGAGCCGTTCCTGCAGCACGGTCGGGGGTCCGCTGACGGCCGGCACCTCGGAGGCGGCGATCTTCGCCAGCACCTCGCCGCGCGCCAGCCGGGCCTCGGCGAGTGTGCGGTTCGCGCGTGACAGCAGGTCACGGACCTGGAGCAGGCGCTGCTCGGCGTCCTGCCGGACCGCGAGCACCGCCTCGATCTCGCGGCGCACCTCCTCCAGGGCGCGGGCCGCCCGGTCGTAGCGCGCGGTGTCGGGCCGCCCGCCGCCCGGCGCGGCGCTCCCCGGGCCCGGCGTCCAGAACGCCAGCGGGTCGGCGACCACCTGCGCCCGCAGCGCCGTCAGTTCCCCGGCGATGGACTCCAGGTCGTCACCGGCCGGATGCTCCCCGGGCCGCACCCCGACGGAGTGCGCCAGCGAGAAGGTGCGGCGCAGCTCGGCGGCCAGCAGGTCTATCCGGGCGGGCAGGGCCGACCACACGGAGTCCGACGCGAGGACCATGTCCAGCGCGTGGGCGTACAGGTCGTTCATCCGGGCGACCAGCTCCTCCAGCGTGAACCGCTCGGAGAGCCGGGCCGGGCCGGTGAGCGGACCCGCTCCGCCCGCCCCCTGGCTCGCCACGGTCACACCGTCGCCGCGCAGCAGTCCGGTGAGCGCCACCATGTCGCTCCGGCCGGGGTAGCGGCGCCTGGCCCGGATCTCGCGGGCCGAGGCGAGCGTCGCGGCGTAGGCGTCGAAGTACCTCCAGAGCAGCGTGATCGACTGCTGGGTGGAGGCCCAGCGCTCCTTGGTGACACCGGCCAGCGTGGCGCCTTCCAGGAGCCGGCGCCCGGCGTGCTCCTCCAGGGCGAAGAGCGAGGTCTCGATGGCCTCGTGTTCCGCACCGAGCCGGGCCAGCGTACGGTCCGCCTCGTCCCGGCCCATGACCGGGCCGGGAGGCCTCCCCGCGAAGCTGGGGAAGGATCCCGCGACGCCCATCGATCACCTCTCCGCTCGTTCCGCTCGTCCACTCGTTCCGCCGGACCCGGGGCCCGGACCGGTCAGTTGCTCCGGTACTTCGGCGCCGGGGGACCGGTGATGCCGGGGAGCCCCGTCGCCAGCCACTCGCGGTACGACCTCATCCAGGGGCTGTCGGCGCCGCCCCGGCGGTACTCGTCCAGCACGTGGTTGACCCGGGCCACCAGGTCGTCGGCACCGAGCTTCGCGGCGACGCCGTAGTACTCGGTCGTGAACGGCTTGTCGCCCTTCAGCTCCACCGCAGGGTCCTGCGCCGCCTGCCCGGCCGCCAGCGCGTTGTCCGTGACGACCGCGTCGACCTGGCCGAGTTGCAACCGCACCAGGCAGTCCAGCTGGTTGGGGACGGTCAGTCTGTCCTCGTCCTGCCCGGTCCCGTCGTGCTCGTCCCTGAAGACCGCGCCGAAGGACTTCTCGCTGAGCGCGTCGTACGCCGTCGAGCCCTCCGCCGTGCAGACCCGCTTGCCCTTCAGCGACTCGTCGTAGCCGGTGATCGCGGACGCCCTGGGCGCCAGAACCTGCTGGCCGGCCTGGAAGTAGGCCGTGGAGAACGATACCTGGCCGACACGCTTGCAGTTGATCGTCATCGTGCGCACGACGACGTCGACCCGGTCGTTCTCCAGGGCGGCGATGCGCTGGTTGGTGGGGATGGCACGGAAGATCACCGCGTCACGGTCACCGAGGATGTCCTGCGCGATGGCGTGCACCAGATCGATGTCGAAGCCCTCGAGGGTGCGGCTCTCCGGGTTCCGGTACCCCCACTGGTAGCTGTTCTGGTCGACGCCCGCTATCAGCTTGCCGCGCTTCCTGATCCTGTCGATGTTCGGGCCGCCGGCGTCCTTCGCCGGCAGGCTCGCCTCCGGGTCCTCGCACTCCTCGGCCCTGGCGGGCACCGCGGAGGTGGCGCCGTGCCCCGTGGTCTCCCCGCCGAACGTCCCGTCCCCGTGCGCCAGCGGCAGCAGGGTGAGGGAGGCGGTGAGGGCGCAGGCCGCGGCCATCCCCGTCACTCCGCCCCAGCCGCGCAGCCCGCCGCCCGTGGACCGGCCTTTCGCCCTGGTCATCCCTCGTCCCCTCACCGGTACTCCGCGAGCCTGCGGTTGACCCCGAGGACCGTGGCCGCCGCACCCAGCACGGCGAGGCCGGCCGCCCCGGCCGGCAGCCCGCCCAGCGCGCCGCGTCCGCCCGCGGCCGCCTCGTCGAACTCGTCCTGTTCCTGGGCGAGGGCGCGCTCCAGCGCGGCGTCGACCTTCTCGAAGGACTCGCCCGTGGAGTCCTCGGCGCCGATGACCTGCCGCAGCGCGCTCTCGTAGTCGCCCCCGTCGTCCGTGGTCCTGGCCTTCCGGTGGCGGTCCTGCCACTCGGAGACGCTTCTGACGGCGTCGGCCACCGGCTCGCTCCCACGGGCGTCGTCGGCGAGCCCGCCCGCGCTCCTGAGCTGGGCGACGAGTGCCTTCATGTCCGTGCCGTAGTCGGTCTCGTACTGGTCCCGCGTGCCGTCCGGGGTGAGTACGGCGCCCCGGGCGACCAGGGTGAGGTTCTCGTTGGCGCGCGCCTTCAGCGAGTTGATCCGCGCCTTGTTGAGGACGTCGAGCGACTCCTGGCCGTGCACCATCGCGCCGCGCAGCTCCGCCCTGGCCACCGTGTGGCCCACGGCCAGCCAGAGCAGCACCACCGAGGCCGCCGCCGTCGCCACGAGCAGCCCGTGGTTGAAGACACGGTTCGTCCTGCGGTAGGTGCGCCGCTGCATCCACACCAGCGCGGCCAGGGCCACCACCCCGGCGCCGAGGGAGAGGTACGGCAACTGCCGGGCGTCCGCCGAGTCATGGGCGAGCCGCCCCGTCTCCGCCGCGTACAACCGCTCGGCGGCCGGGAGGAGTTCGCCGCTCATCTTCTGGTTCGCGTACCGGAGGTAGGCGCCGCCGAGGGGGAGTCCCTGCCGGTTGTTCGCGCGGGCCCGCTCGATCAGACCCGTGTAGACGGGGAGCAGTTCGCTCAGCGTCGTGATCTCCTCGTGCGACGGGGTCGAGGCGTCGGTGCTCGCCGCGGCGTCCACCAGCAGCCGGGAGGCCTCCTCGATGTCCGCGTCGTACCGTGCGAGCACGTCCGCGGGTTCCTGCGCCCCCGCCAGGAATCCGCTGGCCGCCATGGTGTCCGCGTCGGCCAGCGAGCGGTAGATGTTCGCGGCGTCCGCGCTCAGCGGCTGGCTGTGGTTCACCACGTCGTCGGCGGACGAGGCCCGCCCGGAGACCTCCAGGGCGGTGACCGCCCCGAACGCCACCACCAGCGCGGCCAGTACGGCTCCGATGATCCGCAGCCTGCCCGGCTCGGTGGTCGCCGCGGCGCGCAGCCGCCCGGCGGCCGACGGGGTGTCGGGGCGCGGCGCGGGCGGGCTCGGGGGCGCGGACGACCGGTCCGGCCCGGGCTCCCGCAGCGCGGTCCCGCTCGGCGGGTGTGTCACTCGACCTCCCCCTCGGTCACCGACGACGGCCCCGGCCCCCCGGCCGATCGGGGGACGACTGGTCCTGGCCAGAAGTATGGCCCCCTGGGCCACCATCCACCAGGAATGCCCGGGATCCCGCGTCGTCCCCGTATTCGACCAGGGCGGAGCGCGGATGATCAAGGCGCCCGCGCCGGAAAGGCCCGAGGCGCACCGGTATCCCCACCATGAACACGATCGGGGCGGCCGATCGGTTCCCCCCGCGGGGGCGCCCCGGGCGGTGCCCGAGTGACGCCCGGGGCCGCCGGTGCTCAGGCGTAGTGCGCCCGCAGCCTGGCGTGCGCCCCGGGGGCGGCCGCCGTGCGGTCCAGGCCCAGCAGTGCCGCGCCCAGCACCGGAGGCGCCGACACGACGCGGACCACCGCCTTCGGGGCGCGTACGGCGAGGAGTCCGGCGATCCGTTCGTCCAGGGCCGGGTGACGGGCCGCCAGCACTCCGCCGCCCAGCACGACGGGTACCTCCTCCTCCAGCAGGCCGAGCCGGGCGAGGGCCACCGAGGCCATCGCCACGACCTCGTCCCCCAGCCGGTCCACCAGCTCACCCGCGATCCGGTCACCCGCGGCGCCGGTCGAGAACAGCACCGGGGTCAGCTCGTGCCGGCGCCCGTTCGGGATGTGCCCCAGGTGCAGTGCCTCGATCAGCGCGTACATCGAGCCGAGCCCGAAGTGGCCGGGCAGCGTCCGGGCCAGCTCGGTCGGCTCACCGCGGCCGTCCTCGGCCCGCGCCGCGAACCACATCGCCTCCTCCGCGAGTCCCGAACCGCCGCCCCAGTCACCGGACATCCGGCCGATCGCGGGGAAGCGGGCGGTGGCGCCGTCCGGCCGCATCCCGACGCAGTTGATGCCCGCGCCGCATACCACGGCCACCCCTCGGGGCTCGTCCACCCCCGCGCGCAGTATCGCGAAGGTGTCGTTGCGCACCTCCACGGTGCGGCCCCAGCCCCGCGCCCGCAGCGCCTCGGCCAACTCCGCCTCCTCGACCGGGAGATCCGCGTTGGCGAGACAGGCGGACACATGCTCGACGCCCACCGCGCCCGCCTGTTCGAGGGCCGGCAGGACCGCCTCCGCCAGTCCGTCCACGGCCGCGCCGACCCCCACGAGCGGCGGCTGGAAGCCACCGCCGCGCGCCGTGCCGAGCACCGCGCCGTCGGCGCCGATCACGGCCACGTCGGTCTTGCTGTTGCCCGCGTCGATCGCGAGCACATGTGCGGTCAGGCCCACGCCAGGTGCTCCCGGTTGTGCGCGATCAGCTTGTCGGTGAGCGCCTCGGCGTACTCGAACTGGCCGATCAGGGGATGGGCCATCAGGGCCTTGAACACCCGGTCGCGTCCGCCGCGCAGCGCCGCGTCCAGGGCCAGGTCCTCGTAGGCGGTGACATGCGCGATGAGCCCGGCGTACAGCGGGTCCAGCGCGGGCACGGCGAGCGGGGCGGCGCCCGTGCCGTCGACCCGGGCCTGGACCTCGATCACCGCGTCGTCCGGTAGGAACGGCAGCGTCCCCCGGTTGTACGTGTTGACCACCTGCACCGCCGAGCCCCCGCCGCCGAGCAGCGAGGACGCCAGGTCCACGGCCGCCTCCGAGTAGAAGGCGCCGCCGCGCTTGCCCAGCAGCGCGGGCTTCTCGTCCAGGGCCGGGTCGGCGTACAGCTCCAGGAGTTCCTTCTCCATCGCGGCGACCTCGGCCGCCCGGGACGGCTTGGTGCCGAGCTCCCGTACGACCTCGTCGTGCGCGTAGAAGTACCGCAGGTAGTAGGAGGGGACGACGCCCAGCCGGTCGACGATCTGCCGGGGCATGCGCAGGTCGCCGGCGATCGCGTCGCCGTGCTCCGCGAGCAGCTTCGGCAGGACGTCCTCGCCGTCCGGGCCGCCCAGCCGCACCCCGAGCTCCCACGTCAGGTGGTTCAGCCCGACATGGTCCAGGTGCACCTCACCGGGTGCCACGTCGAGCAGCGCGGCGAACTTGCGCTGGAAGCCGATCGCGACGTTGCACAGCCCGACGGCCTTGTGACCGGCCTGGAGCAGCGCCCGCGTGACGATCCCTACGGGGTTGGTGAAGTCGATGATCCAGGCGTCGGGGTTGGTGCGGCGTACCCGCTCGGCGATGTCGAGGACGACGGGCACCGTGCGCAGCGCCTTGGCCAGACCGCCCGCGCCGGTGGTCTCCTGGCCGACGCAGCCGCATTCGAGCGGCCAGGTCTCGTCCTGGTTGCGGGCGGCCTGCCCGCCGACGCGGAGCTGGAGCAGCACCGCGTCGGCGCCGGCGACCCCGGCGTCCAGGTCGGAGGTGGTGACGATCCTGCCCGGGTGGCCCTGCCTGGCGAAGATCCGCCGTGCCAGTCCGCCGACCAGTTCCAGCCGGTCGGCCGCCGGGTCGACGAGCACGAGCTCCTCCACCGGCAGGGTGTCCCGCAGCCGTGCGAAACCGTCGATCAGTTCGGGGGTGTAGGTGGACCCGCCGCCTACCACTGCGAGCTTCATGGTTCTCAGCCCTTTACTCCGGTGAGGGTGACGCCTTCTACGAAGGCCTTCTGTGCGAAGAAGAACACGATGATGACCGGCGCCATGACGAGCAGCGTCGCGGCCATGGTCAGGTTCCAGTTGACCGAATGGGCGCTCTTGAAGGACTCCAGGCCGTAACTCAGTGTCCAGGCACCCGGGTTCTGCGCCGCGTAGATCTGCGGTCCGAAGTAGTCGTTCCAGCAGTAGAAGAACTGGAAGAGCGCCACGGCCGCGATCCCGGGCCTGGCCATCGGCACGACGATCCTGAGCAGGGTGCGCAGCTCACCGCATCCGTCGACCTTCGCCGACTCGATGTACTCCTGCGGGATGGTGAGCAGGAACTGCCGCAGCAGGAAGATCGAGTAGGCGTCGCCGAACGCCATGGGGATGATCAGCGGCCACAGCGATCCCGAGAGGTGGAACTGCTGGGCCCACACGAGGTACATCGGGATGATGACGACCTGCGGCGGCAGCATCATCGTGGAGATGACGAGGATCATCGCGGTACGCCGTCCCCGGAAGCGGAACTTCGCCAGGGCGTAGGCGACCGGCACCGAGGAGCAGACCGTGAACACGGTGCCCAGCAGCGCGTACATCAGGGAGTTGCGCCACCAGTCGAGGAATCCGGGCGTGTGGAAGACCGTCGCGTAGTTCGACCAGTTCCAGGAGCCGGGCCACAGGTCGCCGCTCATCGCCTGCTCGTCGCTCATCACCGAGGTGAGCAGGACGAAGACGAACGGCAGGACGAAGAAGAGGGCGAGCGCGACCGCCACGGAGTGGACCGCGATCCAGTTCAGGACGCGCCTGCGCCGGTGCCGGCCCGCGTCCGTGCCGTCCGGGCGGCTCCGTACGGCGGAGTCCGGCCTGGTCAGGGTGGTGGTGGTCATCTCAGTCCTCCGCCGGAACGAGGCCGACGCTCTTGCGCATCAGCAGAAGGGTGACCGCCATGGCGATGGCGAAGAGCACGAGGGAGAGGACGCACGCGGCGCCCGTGTTGAAGTTCTGGAAGCCCAGCGAGTAGACGAGCTGCGGGACCGTCAGGGTGGAGTGGTCCGGATACCCGGGCTGGATCACCGTGCCGGGGCCGATGGAGACGCCCGAGGCGAGCTTCCCCGCCACGAGGGCCTGCGTGTAGTACTGCATCGTCTGCACCACTCCGGTGACGACGGCGAACAGCACGATCGGGGTGATGGCGGGCCAGGTGACGTAGCGGAACTTCGTCATGGCGCCCGCGCCGTCCAGCTCGGCGGCCTCGTACTGCTCCTTCGGCACGTCCAGCAGCGAGGCCATGAAGATGACCATCAGGTCGCCGATGCCCCACAGGGAGAGCAGGACCAGCGAGGGCTTCGACCAAGCCGGGTCGTTGAACCAGTCCGGCCCGTGCAGGCCGATCCAGGACAGCACCCCGTTGACCGGCCCGGTGGACGGGTTGAGGAGGAAGACGAAGGCGACGGTGGCCGCGACGGGCGGGGCCAGGTAGGGGATGTAGAAGGCCGTGCGGAACAGTCCGACACCGGTCTTGATCTTCGTGATCAGCAGGCCGACACCGAGGCCGAAGACCACGCGCAGCGCCACCATCACGACGACCAGCCACAGCGTGTTCCACAGGGCCGGGCCGAACAGCGGCATCTGCTCCAGCACGTACCGCCAGTTCCGCAGCCCCACGAAGGTGGGCGCCTTGATCTGGTTGTAGTGCATGAAGGAGAAGTAGACGGTCGCGATCAGCGGGTAGCCGAAGAAGACCGAGAATCCGACGATCCAGGGTGAGAGGAACCCCAGGGTGCGCAGCCGCTCGCGGTTGCGCTTGCGCCGCAGGGGGGAGTTGCGGGGGGCCGGTGCGGCCGCCCGCCCGGCGGACTTCGCCGAGGTGGGGAGGGAAAGTGCCATGACCCGGCTCCTCAGTTCTGCGACTGGACGTTGTCGGCGTCGATCTGGTCGTCGAGGTCCCTCAGGGCGCGGGGCAGGTCCTTCGTCCTGCCCGCCTCGACGGACTGCGAGAAGTCACCGAACGAGTTGATGTACTGACCGCCGTTGTTCGAGGGCGGAACAGCCTGGCTGTGCGGGTTCCGCGCGATGTCGATGAAGGCGCGGAAGGACGGGTCCGCGTCCAGGCGGGGGGACTCCAGCGCCTCGAACGTGGACGGCACGTTGTGGATCGCGTTGGCGAAGCGGACGACCGGCTCGGTGTCGACCGTCAGGTACTTCACCAGCTCCCAGGCCGCGTTCTGGTGCCGGCTGCTGTGCGCGATGCCGGCCACCGTGCCGGTCAGATAGCCGCGTCCGTAGGTGTCCGCCTGGTCGTCGGGGACCGGCAGCGGGGCGACCGCCCAGTCGAAGTCCGCCTTCGCCTCGTCGAGCATCAGCCCGCGCCACTCACCGTCCAGGTGCATGGCGAGCTTGCCGGTCAGGAAACCGTTCTGGGACGACATCTCGTCACCGAAGCGGGAACGGAGCCTCTCCAGCGCCGCGTAGCCGCCCTGCGCGTCGGAGAGCTCGCGCATGGTGGTGAAGAAGTCCACGGTCCTGGGCTCGTCGGCGAGCTTCGCCCTGCCCTCGCCGTCGAAGTACTCCGGGCCCCACTGCGCGAACATCCGGTCGGGGGAGTTCTGGTAGAGCCGGAAGTTGGGCATGAACCCGGCGCGCTTCAGCGAGCCGTCCTTGTTCCTCTGCGTCAGCTTGACCGCGTCGGCCTTCATCTCGGACATGGTGCGCGGAGGCCGGGTGATCCCCGCCGCCTCGAAGGCGTCCTTGTTGTAGTACATGCCGAACGCGTCGGCCAGCAGGGGCGTCGCGCACTGGACGCCCTCGTACCGGGTGTAGTCCAGCAGGGTCGCGGGGAAGACCTTCGTCTTGTCCACCCCGCTCTTCTCCATGAACGGGTCGAGATCCACCCACATGCCGGACGAGCAGTACTGCCCGACGTTGTTGGTGGTGAAGGAGGTGACGACGTCGGGGGCGTCGCCGCCGCCCGCGCGCAGGGCCTGGTTGATCGTCTCGTCGCTCACGTTGCCGGTGGAGACGACGTGGATGTTGGGGTGGAGCTCCTCGAACCGGGCGATGTTCTCGTTGATCGCCTCGACCTCGCCGGGAGCCGACCAGCCGTGCCAGAACTTCAGCGTGACCGGTTCCGTGGGGTCGTCGGTGTCGCTGCCGGTACTCGGATTGGCGCAGCCGGACAGCAGCAGCGCGGCTGCGCCGAGCGCCAGGGGCACGCGGGTACGAAAGCGCCATAGCGCCATAGCGGACTTCCTTTGCAGCGGTCCTCGCGAGGACTTCTCGGGCCTTCGTGAGGGGGGAGGGCGGACGGGGGAGAGGGGGACGGGGGCCGCCGGGCAGGGGGGTGCCGTACGAGCCGCCCGCCGCGGGCGGCACGGGGACGCGGGTGGTCGAGGGCGCGTGCCGGGTGCTGGTTCAGGCCGTGTCGAAGACGCTGTCGCGCGCCTGGGCGAGGGCCGTTCGCAGCGCACCGGTCAGGATCGGGTCACCCTCGATGTCACTGATGCGCAGGAGCGGCCGGGGCAGTGCCAGGCCGGTCATCTCGGCCTCGACCAGCTCGCGCAGCTCCTCCCCGCCGACCTGGGCCACCCGGCCGGAGAGGACGACCAGTTCGGGGTCGACGACGGCGACCACCGCGGCGAGTCCGGTCGCCAGTCTGCGGGCGACCTCGGCCCGTACGGACGCGTCGGCGAGGGCCTCCGTCAGCGTCCTGCCGCCGGCCAGGTCGCGCACGGCCGGGCAGGAGACCTGGCTCTGGAAGCCGCCCCCCGCGTCGGGCCCCGCCCAGTCCGCCGCGCCGCCCCGGGCGAGCGGGGCGCCGGGCAGCGGCATGTAGCCGATCTCGCCCGCGCCGCCGGTGGCGCCGCGCAGCAGGGTGCCGCCGAGCACGATCGCGGCGCCCACGCCCTCGTCCAGCCAGGCGAGCACGAAGTGGTCGTGGTCCTGGGCGGCGCCCGCGTACTGCTCGGCGACGGCCGCGAGGTTGACGTCGTTCTCCATGACGACCGGTCTGCCCACCACCTCGGCGAGGTCGGCGAGCAGGGTCCGGGAGTGCCAGCCCGGCAGATGGGGTGCGTAGCGGAGCTGGCCGGTGTGCCGGTCGATCGCGCCCGGGGTGCCCACCACCACGCCGGAGAGGTCGTCGTGGCCGAGACCCGTCGGCGCCAGCGCGCCGTCCACGGCCTCGGCGACGAGCTGGGCGGTGCGGTGGCGTACGTCCTCGGCGACGGCGTCGGCCTCGACGCGGCAGGAGCCGACGACGGTGCCGGTGATGTCGGCCACGACGGCGTCTATCCCGGTGGGGCCGACGGAGAGCGCGGCGACGTGGGCGGCGGCCGGGTCGATCTCGTAGAGCACGGCGTTCGGCCCGGGCCGGCCGCTCTGGCTGCCCGTCGAGCGGACCAGGCCCGCGTCCTCCAGCCTCGCCAGCAGCTGGGAGGCGGTGGGCTTGGAGAGCCCGGTCAGCTCGCCGATGCGGGTCCGGGTGAGGGGGCCCTGGGTGACCAGGAGATCGAGCGCCGCCCGGTCGTTCATGGCCCGCAGAACGCGGGGGGTACCCGGTGTGGTTCCGGCCATGAGCGACGCACCTGCCCTCTGTTAGGAAACTTTCCTATCGGTGAGAGGAAGGTATGGCGGCCTCGCGGAGCCGTCAATGGGAAGCGCCCCCGGGGCAACCAAAGCGTTACCTGCGGGGGCGCTGCGCACGACGGGTCTACTTCGACAGGTTCGGCGGCGCTATCGGGGTCGCGGCCAGCGACTGCGGCGAGGTGGCCGAGGCGTACGCAGAGGGGGCCGCCATGGCCGCCGTCGGGTCCGCGACGGACTCCCCGTCCGGGTGGAGCGGGGCGGCGCCGATCATCCGGATCCCGGCGGCGTCCAGGGTCTGCTTGATCCGCCAGCGCAGCTCACGCTCGACGCCCAGGGCCTTGCCCGGCATGGTCTTGGCCGCCACCCGCACGGTCATCGAGTCGAGCAGCACCGCGTCCAGCCCGAGGATGTCCACCGGGCCCCACAGCCGCTCCGACCAGGGTTCTTCCTTGGTCATGGTCTCGCCGGCCTCGGCGATGGCCCGGCGCACCTCCTCCAGGTCCTCCGTCGGACGGACCGTGACGTCGACACCGGCCGTGGACCAGCCCTGGCTGAGGTTGCCGATCCGCTTCACCTCGCCGTTGCGGACGTACCAGATCTCGCCGTTGTCGCCGCGCAGCTTGGTGACCCGCAGGCCCACCTCGATGACCTCGCCGGAGGCCACCCCCGCGTCGATCGTGTCCCCGACGCCGTACTGGTCCTCCAGGATCATGAAGACGCCGGAGAGGAAGTCGGTGACGAGGTTGCGCGCGCCGAAGCCCAGCGCCACGCCGGCGACACCCGCCGAGGCCAGCAGGGGGGCCAGGTTGATCTGGAAGGCGCCCAGGATCATCAGGGCCGCGGTGCCGAGGATCAGGAAGGACGTCACCGAGCGGAGCACGGAGCCGATGGCCTCGGAGCGCTGGCGGCGGCGTTCCGCGTTCACCAGCAGGCCGCCGAGGGCCGTGCCCTCCACCGCCTGGGCGCTGCGGTTCATCCGGTCGATGAGGTTGGTCAGGGCACGCCGGATCAGGTACCGCAGCACGATCGCGATGGCGGCGATCAGGATGATGCGGAGTCCGGTGTTCAGCCAGGTGGACCAGTTCTCCTCGACCCAGCCTGCGGCGTTCCCGGCCCGCTCGGCGGCTTCGTCCAGCGATCCGGCGGCGCCGGGGGACGGGGCCGCGGCCAGGAGGGCGGACAGGGACACGACGGGGACCTCCAGGTGGGGCGACAACAGACCAATAACACTAACGAAGCCGGGGATGTGCTCCGTTGCCGCCGCGGGGCGAGAGGTGCGTCTCACCCCGTGGGGAGCGGGGGTGTGGCCGATCGCACAGGAGGGCCGGCGGCACCCGCCGGAGCCCCTGCCAGGGCGTCCCCGGGCCGTGCGGACGGCGGGCCGGGAGGAAAATCCCTCGGGCCCGTTACCCGCACGTGGTGGCGCTCGGACCAGGCATGAGGGGAGACTGAGAGCGGATCGTCCCGGCGCGAGCCACGCGTCGCCGGCGTACAAGGAGGCATCCACGTGCCGCACGTCCTGGTTCTCAACGCTTCGTACGAGCCGCTCGGCGTCGTACCACTGCGCCGCGCACTCGTCCTCGTCCTCGAGAACAAGGCCATCTGCCTCGAGGAATCCGGCGCCTTCATGCACAGCGCCACCCGCGCCGTACCGGCCCCCAGCGTCGTCCGCCTCAAGCGGTTCGTACGGGTTCCCTACCGGGGACCCGTACCGCTCACCCGGCGGGCGCTCTTCGCGAGGGACGGTGGCCGCTGCATGTACTGCGGGGCCGCCGCGACCAGCGTCGACCACGTCATCCCGCGCAGCCGGGGCGGGCGGCACGCCTGGGACAACGTGGTGGCGGCCTGCCGCCGCTGCAACCACGTCAAGGCCGACCGGCACCTGCCCGAGCTGGGGTGGAGGCTGCACCATCCTCCGGCGCCGCCCAGCGGCCTGGCCTGGCGGATCATCGGGACCGGACACCGCGATCCGCGCTGGCTGCCCTACTTGCAGCCGTTCGGCGCGGATGACGTGATGGCCCGGATCGATGGCGTCTCAGCCTGAGGAACCGGGCCTTCCGCGTCTCCGGGCCCGGCCCCGCGCGTCCCGGGGCACCGGGGTGCGTCCGCGCCCCGGCGCGCCGGGTGACGGGCCCGACCGGCCGAATCGGGCGGCCGCACCGCGTGGCGCGCGGGCGTTCGGGGAAGGATCGCCGGGTGGCTGAAAACAGCCCATACCCGGCACGCGGGGGAACGGAATGTGACCCACGGCACGTTGGGCTCGTTGTCATAACGCCTAGGTCACGTCCACGCCTGGTCCCGCGACCACTGGGTAGGCCTGCTGTGTCCTGTTCTCCACGGCCAGGAGGCCAACGTGCCCGCATCCGCACAGCTTCTGCTCTCCGCCCTCTCCAAACAGGTACCGAGCCCCATGGACCCCGATCCGCTGGCAGGCAAGTCGTCCCCGACCTTCACCGCCCCTCCGATGATCAGCGAGCTGCCGCTCGCCGATGTCTCCCTCCTGACCGGCGACCACGCGTTCGCCGACAGCGCTCCGCTGCTCAGTGAGCCCCCGCTCACCAGCGAGCCCCCGCTCGCCGACGCCACACCCCTCACGAGCGAGCCTCCGCTCGCCGCCGTCGCCCCTCTGACCAGCGAGCCGACCGCACCCGGCACCGCAGGGGGCATGGAGTCCCCAGGAGTCTGAATGGGCTTGTCCCGGCTCGCCGCACTGCACGGCGTCGCCACCTCCTTCTCCCCGTCCGCGGACGTCACGGTGTCCGTCACCGACGACACGGTCAGAGCCGTGCTCGCCGCCCTGGGCGTCGACGCCGCCACCCCCGCGGAGGTGCGGAGATCACTCGCCGCAGCCGAATCGGCGGCGGCCTCCCGGCTGCTCCCGCCGACGGTGGTGGCCTGGTCGGGGGAGCCGCTGCCGGCCGCGCTCTCCGCGCTGCCGCCCGGCGTGCTCCTGACGGTCGACCCCGAGCCGGGGACCGCCGCCGCGCCCCTGCGCATGCGGGTCCTGCCCTCTCCCGCCCCGGCCGGTGAGGCGCCGAGGACGCCCTCCTGGTGGACCGAACCGCCCCTCGGCGTCCACCGGCTGACCGTCCGCACCCCCGAGCACCGCCACGCCACCGCCACGCTCGTCGTCGCCCCGGACCGCGTACCCCGGCCGCCCGCCCGCACGCACGGATTCCTCGTCCAGCTGTACTCGCTGCTCTCCGACCGGTCCTGGGGCATGGGTGACCTCGCGGACCTGGCCGACCTCGCCGCCTGGGCGGGCCGCACCCAGGGCAGCGGGTTCGTGCAGATCAACCCGCTGCACGCCGCCGTGCCCGGCCGGCCGGCCGACCCGTCCCCGTACCGCCCCTCCTCGCGCCGCTTCCCCGACCCCGTGCACCTGCACATCGAGTCCGTCCCGGAGTACGGCCACGTCACCGAGCCCGGCCGCACGGCCCTGGAAGACCTGCGCCAGCAAGCCGCTGCGCTGCGCGAGGCCGTGCTCGACAAGGGCGCGCTCATCGACCGGGACGCGGTCCAGGAGCTCAAGACGCAGGCCCTGGAGATCATTCACGAGGTCCCGCTGACCCCCGGCCGCCGTGCCGCCTACTGCGACTTCCTCGCGGCGCAGGGGCAGGCGCTGGAGGACCACGCCCTGTGGTGCGCCCTGGCCGAGGTGCACGGCCCGCGCTGGCGCGCCTGGCCCGAGGGGCTGCGCGACCCCCGCTCCCCGCAGAGTGCCCGTGCCCGCACGGAGCTGATGGACCGCGTCGACTTCCACTGCCGGCTCGCCTGGCTCACCGACACCCAGCTCGCCACCGCCCAGAGCGCCGCGCGGGAGTCCGGGATGGCCGTCGGCATCGTCCACGACCTCGCCGTCGGCGTCCATCCCGACGGCGCCGACACCTGGGCGCAGCAGGACGCCTTCGCGCAGGGCATGTCCGTCGGGGCGCCCCCCGACGCCTTCAACGCCCACGGCCAGGACTGGGGGCTGCCCCCGTGGCGCCCCGACGCCCTCGCCGCGTCGGGCTACGCCCCCTACCGCGACCTCCTGCGGGGCCTCCTCGCCCATGCCGGAGCCCTGCGCATCGACCACGTCATGGGTCTCTTCCGGCTCTGGTGGGTGCCCGAGGGGCGCCCGCCCACCGAGGGCGCCTACGTCGCCCAGGACGCCGAGGCGATGCTGGCCGTCCTCGTCCTGGAGGCGCACCGGGCCGGCGCCGCCGTCGTGGGGGAGGACCTCGGCACCGTCGAGCCCGGGGTGCGCGAGGCGCTCGCCCGGCGCGGGGTGCTCGGCACCTCCGTGCTCTGGTTCGAGCGCGACTGGGCCGGGACCGGCCGCCCGCTCGCCCCCGGGACGTGGCGCGAGGACTGCGTGGCCACGGCGACCACCCACGACCTGCCCTCCACCGCCGCGCGGCTGACGGGCGACCACGTGACGCTCCGCCACCGGCTGGGACTCCTCACCCGGAGCCTGGAACAGGAGCTGGCCGAGGACGCCGCCGGCACCGCCGAGTGGCTGGCCTTCCTGGCCCGGCTCCGGCTGCTGCCCGAGGGCGAGGGGGACGAGGAGGCGGCCGTCCGCGCCGTCCACCGCTTCCTGCGGGCCACCCCGGCCCGGATGGCCGGGATCTGGCTCCCGGACACCGTGGGCGACCGCCGCCCGCAGAACCTCCCCGGGACCTGGGACCAGTACCCCAACTGGCGCCTGCCCATCGCCGATGCGGAGGGCCACCCCGTCACCCTGGAGGAGATCACCGCCTCACCCCGGCTCCACCGGCTGATGGCCGTCCTCACGGAGGGGCCGGAATCCCGTACGGCACCCCCGGGCGCGCGGCCCTCGTAGGCGTTCGCTACGTTTGCACCGTGGACAAGAAGAACGCTATGCGCGCCGGCGCCGTCGCGGCCGGTACGACGCTGATGATGCTGCTCATGTCGTCCCCGGCGCTCGCGCTCACCCGCGACGACGGTGACGACCCGGGTCCGGGGCTGAGCGTGCTGGAGACCCTCGGCCTCTACGTCGCGGCCCCCATCGTCCTGTTCCTGGTGATCGCGGGGCTCGTCATGGTCCTCGACAAGTCCAAGAAGCAGGCCTAGCCAGGGCCCCTCGTCCGGACCGCGGCCCCGCCGCCCGACCCGGACGAAGGACCCCGACGGTTCTCCCGTGTGCGCCGCCGGTACGACGTACCGCGCGGCGCACCGCCGTGTCCGGCCGCGGACATGACGTACCGCGCGGCGCACCGCCGCGTTCCGGCGGCGGGTAGGTTTCGGCCATGACCGAGTGGGACGTCAAGAAGCTCCGCATCCTGCGCACCCTGCGCGACCGGGGCACCGTCACCGCCACCGCCGAAGCCCTGCGCATGACTCCGTCGGCCGTCTCGCAGCAGCTCAGCAACCTCGCCGGGCAGTTGGGCGTACCGCTGCTGGAGGCGCAGGGCCGCCGAG
Organism: Streptomyces sp. NPDC058008; assembly: GCF_042886395.1. Taxonomy (NCBI): domain Bacteria; kingdom Bacillati; phylum Actinomycetota; class Actinomycetes; order Kitasatosporales; family Streptomycetaceae; genus Streptomyces; species Streptomyces sp. NPDC058008. The sequence continues at coordinate 414,170 of NZ_JBHVQX010000001.1, forward strand.
TCCGGCTCACCGACGCCGCGCACCTCGTCCTGCGCCACGCCGAGGCCGTCTTCGCCCAGCTGGAGCGGGCCGACGCCGAGCTGACCGGCTATCTGCGGGGCGAGGCCGGCCAGGTGCGGGTCGGCGCCTTCTCGACCGCCGTGCCCGCGCTCGTCGTCCCGGCCGTCCGGCTCCTGGAGGCGGGGGAGCGGCCCGCCCCCCGGGTCCGGGTGAGCGAGGCGGAGGCGGCCCGGGCCTACGAGCTGCTGTCCGGCGGTGAGGTGGACCTGGCGCTCTCCCTGGCCGCGCACGCCCCGACGGCACGCGACCCCCGCTTCACCCTGCTGCCGCTCCTGGCCGACCCGCTGGACGTGGCACTGCCCGCCGGCCACCGACTCGCCTCGGCGCCCGCCCTGCGGCTGGCGGACCTCTCCCGGGAAGCCTGGATCTACGGCGGGTCCGGCCCCTGGTCGCAGATCACCACCGCCGCGTGCGAGGCCGCCGGCTTCGTTCCCGAGCAGGCCCACAGCGCCGCCGGGTTCACGGCGATCCTCGCCATGGTGCGGGCGTCCATGGGCGTCGCTCTCGTCCCCCGGATGGTCTCCGCCTCCGACCGGCCCCGCGACGGCGTGGTGATGCGGGTCCTGGAGGCGGACCGGCCGTACCGCCACGTGGTGGCGGCCGTACGGCAGGGGGCGGAGAACGGTCCTGCGGTCGCCCGGGTGCTGGCGGCGCTGCGCGAGGTAGCCGCGGGAATCCGCCGGGCGGGGCCGGAAGACCTCGCGCAGGAAAATTCTTAAGCAGAACTGAAAGAACCGTACGGAAACTTTCGATGGACCTGATCGGTGGGGCGGCACCACAGTGGTCCCATGCCCACCGACAAGAACCAGACGGAGCTCCCTTCCACCGACCCGCACGCCAACGACGCGGCGCCCTACGGCGGCGGTGACCCCTACGCCGACTACCGCGCCGGCGACTTCCCCTTCACCGGTCTGGTCGACCTCGCGGACCGCCGCCTCGGCGGGGGCGTGATCGCGGCGAACGACGAGTTCTTCGCCGAGCGCGAGAACCTCCTGATCCGCGAACCGGCCGTCTTCGACCCCGAGCGGTTCGGCCACAAGGGCAAGATCATGGACGGCTGGGAGACCCGCCGCCGCCGGGGCGCGGACGCGGAGCACCCCTTCCCCGCCCCCGAGGAGCACGACTGGGCGATCGTCAGGCTGGGCACGCCCGGGATCATCCGCGGCATCGTCGTCGACACCGCCCACTTCCGCGGCAACTACCCGCAGCGCGTCTCCGTCCAGGCGACGGCCGTGGAGGGCGCCCCCGGCCCCGGGGAACTGCTCGCCGACGACGTGAAGTGGGAGGAGATCGTCCCGCGGACCCCCGTACGCGGCCACGCGGCCAACGGCTTCGAGGTGACGGGCGGTCGCCGCTACACCCACCTGCGGATCTGCCAGCACCCCGACGGCGGCATCGCCCGCCTCCGCGTCCACGGCGAGGTCGTCCCCGACCCGGCCTGGCTGGCGGCGCTGGGCACGATCGACCTGATCTCGATCCTCAACGGCGGCATGTACGAGGACGCGTCGGACCGCTTCTACTCCTCGCCCGCCCAGATCATCCTGCCGGGCACGTCACGCAAGATGGACGACGGCTGGGAGAACCGCCGCCGCCGGGTCCGCGACACGAACGACTGGGTCCGCTTCCGTCTGCCCGCGCAGGGCGCGGTGCGCGCGGTCGAGATCGACACCGCCTACCTCAAGGGCAACGCCGCGGGCTGGGCAGGACTCCAGGGCCGCGACGGCGCGACGGGCGAGTGGTTCGAGATCCTGCCCCGCACCCGGCTCCAGCCCGACACCCTCCACCGCTTCGTGCTGGACGCCGAGGCCGTGGTCACCCACGTGCGCCTGGACGCCTACCCCGACGGGGGCGTGGCACGGATGCGCCTCCACGGCTCGCTGACGGAGCAGGGCGCGGCCGAACTGGCCCGCCGCCACCGGGAGTCGGCCGCGTAACCCCGGCCCTCCCGCCCCGGCCCCGCCCGGCGGACGGCTGCGCGCACGGCGCCTGCCCGCCGGGCGGTACCCACCGGACGCCCCGGGCCCCCGCAGGCCCGGCCCCGGGGGACACCCGGAAGCGGGGCTCCCGGCCGGACGGCCCACCGCATCGCGCCGTGCCCCGCGCCACGCCCGCCACCTCCCCGTACGGCGAAGGGGGCGCCCCCAGGCGGAGGCGCCCCCTCACCGCTTCCGCGGACCCGTTACGCGGAGGCCGCCGCGGCGTCCGCCGCCTGCGCCTTCAGCGCACGCTCCACACCCGCGCGGGACTCCGACATCAGCCGGCGGAGCGCGGCGCCGGGCTGTGCCGACTCCAGCCACGCGTCCGTGGCGTCCAGGGTCTCCTGCGAGACCTGGAGGGCCGGGTACAGGCCGACCGCGATCTGCTGGGCCATCTCGTGACTGCGCGAGTCCCAGACGTCCTTGACCGCCGTGAAGAACCTCTCCGTGTACGGAGCCAGCAGCTCACGCTGGTCGGTCTGCACGAAACCGCCGATGACCGACTCCTGGAGCGAGTTCGGCAGCTTGTCCGACTCCACGACCGACGCCCAGGCCTCCGCCTTCGCCTCCTCGGAGGGCTGAGCCGCGCGCGCCGACGCCGCGTGCCGCTCGCCCGCCGCCGTCCTGTCGCGCTCGTACTCGGCGGTGATCTCCTCCTCGTCCAGGAGACCCGTCGCCGCCAGGCGCTGTACGAACGCCCAGCGCAGCTCCGTGTCCACGGCCAGGCCCTCGATGACCTGCGTGCCGTCCAGCAGCGACTGGAGCACGTCGAGGTGCAGCGGGCTGCGGGCCGTCGCGGCGAAGGCGCGTGCCCAGGCCAGCTGGTGGTCGCCGGCCGGCTCGGCCGCGCGCAGATGCGCCAGCGTCGCCTCGGTCCACTGGTTCAGACCCGCCTCACGCCACTCCGGGGCGGCGTAGAGGTCCAGGGCCAGCTTCACCTGGCGGTGCAGCGACTGCACCACGCCGATGTCCGACTCCTTGCCGATCCCGGAGAGGACCAGCGCCAGGTAGTCGCGCGTGGCCAGCTCGCCGTCGCGCGTCATGTCCCAGGCCGAGGCCCAGCTCAGGGCGCGGGGCAGGGACTCGGCGAAGTCGCCCAGGTGCGCGGTGACGACCCGCAGCGACTCCTCGTCGAGGCGGACCTTCGCGTACGACAGGTCGTCGTCGTTGAGCAGGACGACCGCCGGACGCGCCGTACCCGACGGGAACGGCACGGTGGTGCGCTCTCCTTCGACGTCCAGCTCGATGCGGTCCGTGCGGACCAGCTTCCCGGCCGCGTCGAGGTCGTAGCAGCCGATGGCGATCCGGTGCGGGCGCAGCGTGGGCTCGCCCTTCGCGCCCGCGGGCAGCGCCGGGGCCTCCTGGAGCACGGTGAACGAGGTGACGTGGCCGTTGCCGTCCGTCTCGATCTCCGGGCGCAGGACGTTGATGCCGGCCGTCTCCAGCCACGCCTTCGACCAGGTCCTCAGGTCACGGCCGGAGGTCTTCTCCAGCGCGCCCAGCAGGTCCGAAAGGCGCGTGTTCCCGAAGGCGTGCGCCTTGAAGTACGCCTGCACGCCCTGGAAGAACGCGTCCTTGCCGACGTACGCCACGAGCTGCTTCAGGACCGAGGCGCCCTTCGCGTACGTGATCCCGTCGAAGTTCACCAGGACGTCGTCGAGGTCCTGGATGTCCGCCATGATCGGGTGCGTCGACGGCAGCTGGTCCTGGCGGTAGGCCCAGGTCTTCATCGAGTTGGCGAACGTGGTCCAGGAGTGCGGCCACTTCGAGCCCTCGGCGTCCGCCTGGCACGCGATGGAGGTGTACGTCGCGAAGGACTCGTTCAGCCAGAGGTCGTTCCACCACTCCATGGTGACCAGGTCGCCGAACCACATGTGGGCCAGCTCGTGGAGGATCGTCTCGGCGCGCGTCTCGTAGGCCGCGTCCGTGACCTTGGACCGGAACACGTACTGGTCGCGGATGGTGACCGCGCCCGCGTTCTCCATCGCGCCCGCGTTGAACTCCGGGACGAAGAGCTGGTCGTACTTGGCGAACGGGTACGCGTAGTCGAACTTCTCCTGGAACCAGTCGAAGCCCTGTCGGGTGACCGCGAAGATCTCGTCCGCGTCGAGGTACTCGGCGAGCGACGGCCGGCAGTAGATGCCGAGCGGCACGGACCGGCCGTCCTTCTCGTAGCTGCTGTGCACCGAGTGGTACGGACCGGCGATCAGGGCCGTGATGTAGGTGGAGACGCGCGGCGTCGGCTCGAAGGACCAGACGTCGTCCTTCGGCTCGGGCGTCGGCGAGTTCGAGATCACGGTCCAGCCGGACGGGGCCTTCACGGTGAACCGGAAGGTCGCCTTCAGGTCGGGCTGCTCGAAGCTGGCGAACACCCGGCGGGCGTCCGGCACCTCGAACTGGGTGTAGAGGTACGCCTGCTCGTCGACCGGGTCGACGAAGCGGTGCAGGCCCTCGCCGGTGTTCGTGTACGAGCAGTCGGCGACGACCTTCAGCTCGTTGGCACCGGCCTGGAGGTGCTTCAGCGCGATCCGGGAGTCCCGGAAGACGGAGGCGACGTCCAGGTCCTTCCCGTTCAGCACGATGTCGTGCACCGCCGGGGCGACCAGGTCGATGAAGGTCTCCGCACCGGCTTCGGCGGAGTCGAAGCGCACGGTGGTCACGGACCTGTAGGTGCCGCCCTCCTGCGCTCCGGAGAGGTCGAGATCGATCTCGTACGCGTCCACGGTCAGCAGGCGCGCCCGCTCCTGTGCCTCTTCGCGGGTCAGATTCGTGCCAGGCACGCGGTCATCTCCTTGATATCCGACGTTTTTGGCCATCCTTCCACGTGGGGCGGCGACAGCGCGATGTCCGTTTTCCGCCGGACCCGCGGAGATGTCCGCGCCATCCTCGGATCATGACCGCACACACCGCACGGCCCATCGGGCCCAGCACCCTCGCAGAGCTCCGGACGGCCGACGACGCCGGACGCCCCTGCGCCCCGTACACGGCCACGGAGGGCGGCAGCCCCCTGCGCTGCTGCCTGCGCGGAGCCCGGCCGGGGGAGCGGATCGCCCTGGTCTCCTACGCGCCGCTGCGCCGCTGGGCGGCGGGGACCGGGGCGCGCCCGGGGGCGTACGACGAACAGGGCCCGGTCTTCATCCACGCCGGGGCGTGCGGGGGCCCGGAGGCGGGCCGGACCGGCTACCCGTTCTCCCGCGCGGGCGCCCTGCGCACGCTCCGGCGCTACGACGCCGAGGGCAGGATCACCGGCGGCCGGCTGCTGGAGATCCCGGCCGACGAGGAGAGGGGCTACGACGAGGCCTTCGCGGAGGCCTTCGCCGATCCGGCCGTGGCACTGGTGCACGTGCGGGCGGTGGAGCACGGGTGCTTCCACTTCGAGGTGCGGCGGGAGGGCTCCGAAGGGTGACACCGGCGCATCTCCCCGCCCGCGCCCGGCGCGGTTCCGGGGAGGGGCGCCGCGCCCTCGGGCACGCGGAGGAGGGCGGCCCCGGATGCCCGGGGCGCCCCCCTCCGCGGGCCGGGGGCGGGCCGCCCCGGAGCGCCGCCCCCCCCACCGCCGCGATCAG
>NZ_JBHVQX010000002.1:0-100073 GCF_042886395.1 Streptomyces sp. NPDC058008
GGCCCGACCGGCCCGCCCGGGGAACGGCGCGGCGGAACGTTTCCCCTCTATGCGCGTAGAGTCGGCGTGACTCGCGCCCCACCCCCGGCCGGAAGGATTCCCCTCCCATGGACGTCATCTCCGTCATCCGCACCAAGCGGGACCGCGGCGAGCTCAGCCCCGAGCAGATCGACTGGGTCATCGACGCGTACACCCGCGGCGAGGTCGCCGACGAGCAGATGTCCGCGCTGGCCATGGCGATCCTGCTGAACGGCATGAACCGCACCGAGATCGCCCGCTGGACCGCCGCGATGATCGCCTCGGGCGAGCGGATGGACTTCGGCACGCTCTCCCGCCCCACCACGGACAAGCACTCCACCGGTGGCGTCGGCGACAAGATCACCCTGCCGCTCGCCCCGCTGGTCGCCGCGTGCGGTGCCGCGGTGCCGCAGCTCAGCGGCCGGGGCCTCGGGCACACCGGCGGCACGCTCGACAAGCTGGAGTCCGTCCCCGGCTGGCGCGCCCACCTCTCCAACGCCGAGATGCTGGACGTCCTGGACACCACGGGCGCGGTGATCTGCGCCGCCGGTGACGGGCTCGCCCCCGCCGACAAGAAGCTGTACGCGCTGCGCGACGTCACCGGCACCGTCGAGGCGATCCCGCTGATCGCCAGCTCGATCATGTCCAAGAAGATCGCCGAGGGAACCGGCGCGCTCGTCCTGGACGTCAAGGTCGGCTCCGGCGCCTTCATGAAGACGATCGAGGACGCCCGCGAACTGGCCTCCACCATGGTCGCGCTGGGCACCGACAGCGGTGTGCGCACCGTGGCACTGCTCACCGACATGGCGACGCCGCTCGGCCTGACCGCGGGCAACGCCCTGGAGGTGCGCGAGTCCGTCGAGGTCCTCGCCGGCGGTGGCCCCCGCGACGTGATCGACCTGACCCTGGCGCTCGCCCGCGAGATGCTCGACGCCGCCGGACTCAAGGACGCCGACCCGGAGAAGGCCCTGGCCGACGGCTCCGCCATGGACGTCTGGCGCCGCATGATCTCCGCGCAGGGCGGCGACCCGGACGCCGCACTGCCCGTCGCCCGCGAGCAGCACGTGATCAGCGCCCCGTCCTCCGGTGTGCTGACCCGCCTGGACGCGTACGACGTCGGCGTGGCCGCCTGGCGCCTCGGCGCGGGCCGCGCCCGCAAGGAGGACCCGGTGCAGGCGGGCGCGGGCGTCGAGATGCACGCCAAGCCCGGGGACACGGTCACCGAGGGCCAGCCGCTGCTGACGCTGCACACGGACACCCCGGAGAAGTTCGCGTACGCCCTGGAGGCACTGCCCGGCTCGTACGACATCGCCCCGGCCGGCACGCCCTTCACCGCCACACCGGTCGTGCGGGAGCGCATCGCCTGACCCGCGGACACCCCCTGCGGACGGACGGGACCGGCGGACCACCGCCGGTCCCGTCCGGCTTCCCGGACCACCCGCGCCGGATCCGGGCCCCGGCGCGGACACGGGCCCGCCCGGCCGATGAGTTCCGGGCACCCCGCCGGTCTCTGTGGTGTGGACGCCATGACTCCGAACCCCCTCGTCGTCACCGGCCGGGTCACCCGGGCCGAGGTCCCGGGACTCTGCGCCGAACTGGAGGCGCTGCTGGCCGGCGCCCCCGGCGCCGCGGCGGTCGACTGCGACCTGGGCGGGGTGACGCACCCCGATCTCGTCCTGGTCGAGGCGGTGGCCCGGCTGGGGCTCGTCGCCCGCCGCGCCGGGGGCGTTCAGCTGCGGCTGCGCCGCACCCCGGCCGCGCTCCGCGCGCTGCTCGCCCTGGTGGGCCTCGCCGACGTGGTGGGGAACATCCGGACCTTCCCGGAGTGACGGACGCTCAGCGGGGCACGGCGTGGTCCCGGGCCATGCCGCAGCTACGGGCGACCTGCACCGCGTGTCCGTCCGCGTACCCCTCCGGCACCTTCTCCAGGAGCTCCGCGGTGCTCCCCGGGTCCGCCGCCGGGGCCGTGCACGGACCACCCTCCGGCTGCGGCCCCGGGGCGCGGCCGTCGCCGGTGGGGCCGGCGGCCGGGGCGGGGCGCGGGCCCGCCGTGGCGGACGGTTCGCCCAGCCACAGCGTCGCCGCCCAGCCGCCCACCGCCAGCAGCACCCAGCCCGCCACCACGAGCCTCCGCGTCCTCATCGCGCGTCGGCGTCCAGGTGGTCCGGCAGCCCGAACAGCGGGAACCAGCGCGGGGTGTCCAGGAAACAGTGCATCCCGGTGATGGCACCCTCCGAGATGTCGATGATCTGCACCGCCCACGGCACGAACCCCGGACCGTCCGGATTCGGCTTGTAGTGCGCGAAGGCCGGGGTCCCGTTGGCCTCGGTCGCCACCAGCCGTGAACCGGCGCAGCCCGCCCCGATGCTGAGCATGAAGCCGGTGATGTCGTCGTGTCCCCGCAGCCAGAGATCGAACGGCGGCATGGTCATCACGGCGTCCTCGTGGAGCAGCGCCGTCAGCGCCGCCATGTCGTACCCCTCGAACGCCGCCACGTAGCGGTCCAGCAGCTTGCGCTGCTCGTCGTCCAGCGGGTTCGCGGTGTCCGGCGCGGTGCTGTCCGTCTCCGACAGCGTCGCCCTGGCCCGCTGGAGGGCGCTGTTGACCGAGGCGACCGAGGTGTCGAGCAGCTCGGCGACCTCGCTCGCCCTCCACGCCAGCACCTCACGCAGGATCAGCACCGCGCGCTGCTTGGGCGGCAGGTGCTGGAGGGCGGCGACGAACGCGAGGCGCACCGACTCGCGCGCCACGGCGGCCTCCGCCGGGTCCGCCAGGGACGGCAGGATCCGGCCGTCCGGCATCGGCTCCAGCCAGGTGTTCTCCGGGAGGGGGTTCAGCGCGGCCTGGGCCAGCGGGGTCGGACCGGTCAGATCCACCGGCCTGGCCCGCTTGTTGCCCGCGTTCAGCATGTCCAGGCAGACGTTCGTCGCGATGCGGTACAGCCAGGAGCGCAGGGAGGAACGGCCCTCGAACTTGTCGAAGTTGCGCCAGGCGCGCACCAGCGTGTCCTGGACCGCGTCCTCCGCCTCGAAGGCCGAGCCGAGCATCCGGTAGCAGTACCCCGTCAGCTCGACCCGGTGTCCCTCCAGACGGCTGTCGATGTCCGTCGCCGCCGTCAGATCACCCATCGCTCCACCCCTGTTGCGCTGTGACACCGCTCACCCAGCACTCCGGAAGTTACCGCAGGGCACCGACAGCCGGGGCGGGAAGCGAGGAAACCGCCGATCAGGTGCCGGGCTTGCGCCCGTAGACGTAGACGTCGTCGCCGTTCCTCAACAGGTTCCAGTACGCCTTCGCGTCCGCCGGGCGCATGTTGACGCAGCCGGCCGACCCCGGGTTGTTGTACATGGACTTGGTGACCGAGTGGAAGGCCTGTCCGCCGTCGAAGAACTGGGCGTACGGCATGCGGACGTCGTAGAGCGTCGACCAGTGGTCGATGTTGCGCCAGTAGATCTTCTTGGCGCCCGTCCGCGTCTCGGCGCCGTCGCGGCCCGTGCGCACCGGCACCGGGCCGAACTTCAGCTTGGCCCCGTCCTGGATCCAGCTCAGCTGCCGGGTGAGGTCCACGCAGGCGATGCGCCCCTTGTTCGTGGGGCACTTCTTCGCCTTGTTCGGGGTCTTGCCCGCCGCCTTCTGAGCGGTGATCGTCTTCATCGTGCGCCAGGTGACCGGCCCCGCGTACCCGGCGGCCGGGGTGATGCCCGACGCGGACTGGAAGGAGCGGATCGCCTTGCAGTCGGCGGCCGACTGCCTGCCGTCGGCCGTCCGCTTGAGGTACTTCTCCACCTGCTTCTGGTACGGCCCGGCGGACGCCGTGCAGGACGCCGCCGTGGCGGCCGTCCCGGTGCCCAGGACCAGGGCCGGCGCGGCCACCAGCCCGGCGACGGACAGGACTGCCCCGCGCCGGACCCGCGCACCGGGTATCTTCCCCATGGTTCTCATGTACGCCCGCTCCCCTTCGTGTTCGTCCGCGGTGTTTCTCTCCGCTTGTTGGACGTGCGCCGGGGAGCCGCGGTTGTACCGGGGAGGTCTCAGTTGTGCACCGGTGCCGGGGCACCGGTGCGGAGCCGCTCGCTCCTGGCCGCCCGGGTACCGAGCAGGGTGATCGACAGGACGCCGAGGACCGCCAGGACGCCCAGCGCGACCGTGCCGGCCCAGCCCCCCGCGTGGAAGGCGACGGCGCCGAGCGTGCCGCCCGCGCTGGACCCCAGGTAGTACGCGGACTGGTAGAGCGCCGACGCCTGGGCACGCCCCGACGTCGCCGCACGGCTCACCGAGGACGAGGCGACCGCGTGCCCGGCGAAGAAGCCCGCCGTGATCAGGACGAGGCCGGCGAGGACGGCGGCCAGCTGGTCGGCCAGCGAGAGCAGCAGACCCGCCGCCGTCGTGGAGACGGCGAGGTAGAGCGCGCCCCGGCGGCCCAGCCGGGCCACCAGCCGGCCCGCGGCGGCGGAGGAGACCGTGCCCACCAGGTAGACCAGGAAGACCGAGCCGACGATGCCCTGCGGCAGACCGAAGGGCTCGTCGACGAGCCGGTAGCCGATCACGGTGTAGACCGCGCCGAACACCGTCATGAACAGGGCGCCGATCGCGTACAGCCGGCGCAGCAGCGGATCGGAGAGGTGACCGGTGACGGTCCTCGCCAGGGCCTTCGGGTTGAGCGAGGCGGGCGTGAAGTGGCGCGCCCGGGGGATCATGAGGTGGAAGACCACGGCGCAGGCCAGTGCCAGCAGCCCGATCGCGCCGAGCGCCGCCCGCCAGCCCCACAGCTGGGCGACCCAGCCGGCCAGGATGCGGCCGCTCATGCCGCCGACGCTGTTGCCCGCCACGAACAGCCCGATCGCGGCGACCAGGGCCTTGGGCCGCACCTCCTCGGCCAGGTAGGCCATCGCGGAGGCGGGCAGCCCGGCCAGCGCCGCTCCCTGGACCGCGCGCAGCGCGATCAGCCAGCCCAGCGACGGGGCGAAGGGGACGAGCAGCCCGATCACCACGGCGACCGCCAGGGAGGCCGTCATCATCTGGCGCCGCCCGAAGCGCTCGCTGAGCGCGCTCAGAGGCAGGACGCAGAGGGCCAGCGCACCCGTCGCCGCGGAGACCGTCCAGCTGGCCTGGCCGGCCGTCGCGCCGAAGGACGCGGAGACGGAGGGCAGCAGGGCCTGCGTCGAGTAGAGGAGGGCGAAGGTCGCGATCCCCGCCGCGAAGAGCGCGAAGCTCATCCGGCGGTAGCCGGGGCCGCCGGGCGCGAGGCGGTCCGGGACGGACGGGGAGGCGGCGGCGGGCGATGACGGAACGACGGCGTCCAGCGCGATGGTGGACGCCCCGGTACTGGCAGGAGGCATACGGCGAACGTAGAGGGCCCGGTTTCATGCGTCCAATGCATGAAACCCTCATAATCGTTCCCATGGCGCATCAATACAGCTCACAGCCACGGCTGTCACCGGGCAGTTACGAAGAAGACATCCGGGCCGTGCTCGCGCCGCGCCTCGCGTACTTCGAGGCGGTGGCCCGCCACGAGCACGTCACCCGCGCCGCGCACGAGCTCGGCGTCCCGCAGTCGACGCTGTCGCGCGCCATGGTGCGGCTGGAACAGGACCTGGGGGTCGCCCTGTTCGCCCGCCGCGGCCGCACCGTCTCGCTCACCCCCGCGGGCCGCACCTTCCTCGGATCCGCCGAACGCGCCCTGGCGGAGGTGGAGAAGGCCGCCGACTCGGTGCGCGCCGACGCCGACCCCACCGCGGGCAAGGTCGCCTTCGGCTTCCTGCACACCATGGGCTCCGAGACCGTGCCCGCCCTGATCCGCGCCTTCCGCGCCGACCACCCCCGGGTCCGCTTCCAGCTCGTCCAGAACTACGGCGAGGCCATGATCGAGCGGCTGCGGGCCGGCGGCCTCGACCTCTGCCTCACCTCGCCCGTCCCCGACGCCCCGGACCTCGTCGCCATGCGCCTGGACGAGCAGCGGCTGCGCCTGGTCGTCCCCGACGACCACCGGCTGGCCGGCCGGCGCCGCGTCCGCCTCGCCGAGGCCGCCGACGAAACGTTCGTCACCCTCGAACCCGGTTACGGGCTGCGCCGGATCACCGACGACCTCTGCGCCGAGGCCGGGTTCACCCCGCGGGTCGCGTTCGAGGGCGAGGAGGCGGAGACACTGCGCGGCCTGGTCGCCGCCGGGCTCGGGGTGGCCCTGCTGCCGCCGCCCGCCGTCGCCCGGCCGGGCGTGGTCGAGCTGACGGTGACCGCGCCCCGCGCGGCCCGCGAGATCGGGGTCGCCTGGCTGGACGGCCACCCCGACACCCCGCCGGTGGCCGCCTTCAAGCGCTTCCTGCTGTCCCGCCGGGGGAGCCTGCTGCCCGACTGACCCCGCCGCGGCGGCTCAGTGCCGCAGGGACCGCCCGAACCCCGCCGCGAGCGGCATCCTCAGCCCCAGCGGCGGCGGGGCGGCGAACGCGTCGGCGACCGGGCGGGCGTACGACCGGGCGAACAGCGACCCCCGTACGAAGTCCGAGGCCAGGGCCACCACTTCGGACCGGTGCTGGCGCAGGGCGTGCCCGTCGGAGTGGACCTCGAAGCGGCAGGTGTCCCGGTTGGCCTTCTTGGCCCGCTCGGCCATCCGGTAGGAGAGCTCCGGATCCGTCCGCGCGTCGTTGGTGCCGTGGACGATCAGCACCCGGCGCCCCGCCAGCTGTTTCACCGGTTCGGGTTCCCCGCCGCCGCCCTCCGGGAGCCAGGGGGCCATCGCCAGCACGGAGTTGACGGCGGTGTGCCCGGCACCCCGCAGGGCGGCCCGGCCCCCCATGCCGTGCCCCACGAGGCACACCGGGATGTCGCCGTAGCGCCGGACGACCTCGTCGGCCGCCCAGTGGGCGTCGGCCGCAGGGTCGGCGCCGGAGTTCCAGCCCCGCGTCCGGTAGCGCACGACGTGCACCGCGAGCCCGTCCTCCTGGCCCGCCCGGGCCAGGGTCCGGGCGAACGGCAGCTGCGCCGCGTACGAGAGGGTGGAGGGACGGCGTCTGGAGTCGGTCTCGCCGTCCGGGAGCAGCAGGACCACGCCGCTGACCTCGGGTGCTGCTCCGGCCGTGAGGACGGCCCGTCCCAGCCTGGCGGCAGGCAGGGGAAGTGCGCGCTGTGCCATGACAGAACAGTGTCAGAAGGGCAGGTGTATTCCACCTGGCTTCGCGGTCACTGTTACGCATCGACAGCCGCGCTCTACGCGCGTAGGCGTTAGAGTGCCCAGATGACGAGCCAGACCCTGAATGTCCCTGATTCCGACCAGATCCGCCGTGCGCCCAAGGTGCTGCTCCACGACCATCTCGACGGTGGCCTGCGCCCCGGCACGATCGTCGAACTGGCTCGCGCGCAGGGGTACGACGCCCTCCCCGAGACCGAGCCCGACAAGCTCGGCGTCTGGTTCCGCCAGGCCGCCGACTCCGGCTCCCTGGAGCGCTACCTGGAGACGTTCGCCCACACCTGCGCCGTCATGCAGACCCGTGAGGCACTGGTCCGGGTGGCCGCGGAGTGCGCCGAGGACCTCGCCGAGGACGGCGTCGTCTACGCCGAGGTGCGGTACGCGCCGGAGCAGCACCTCACCGCGGGCCTGTCCCTCGAAGAGGTCGTCGAGGCCGTCAACGAGGGGTTCCGCGAGGGGGAGCGCCGCGCCCGCGCCAACGGCCACCGCATCCGCGTGGGCGCCCTGCTGACCGCGATGCGGCACGCCGCCCGCGCGCTGGAGATCGCCGAACTCGCCAACCGCTACCGCGACCTGGGCGTGGTGGGCTTCGACATCGCGGGCGCCGAGGCGGGCTACCCTCCCACCCGGCACCTGGACGCCTTCGAGTACCTCAAGCGCGAGAACAACCACTTCACCATCCACGCGGGCGAGGCCTTCGGCCTGCCGTCGATCTGGCAGGCGCTCCAGTGGTGCGGCGCCGACCGGCTCGGCCACGGCGTGCGCATCATCGACGACATCGAGGTCGCGGAGGACGGCTCGGTGACGCTGGGGCGCCTCGCCTCCTACGTGCGGGACAAGCGGATCCCGCTGGAACTCTGCCCGACCTCCAACCTCCAGACGGGCGCCGCGGCGTCGTACGCCGAGCACCCCATCGGGCTGCTGCGGAAGCTGCATTTCCGCGCCACCGTGAACACGGACAACCGGCTGATGAGCGGGACGAGCATGAGCGGGGAATTCGAGCGGCTGACCGAGACTTTCGGATACACGCTCGACGACATGCAATGGTTCACAGTCAATGCGATGAAATCAGCGTTCATTCCTTTCGATGAACGTCTGGCGATGATCAACGACGTGGTGAAGCCCGGATACGCCGAACTGAAGTCCGAATGGCTTTTCCGGCAGACGTCCGTGACCAGTAGTTCTTCGTCCCTCGCGGGCTGATCCAGTCGAAAAGGGAACGGCCGGGAGCGTGCTGTCCCGGCCGTTTTCCGTGTCCTGGCGTGTTTGCGGAAGGGGTGTGGCGATGGCTAGTTTGCAGAGCCGCTCACATCCCCTTCCCCAAGGATGAATCTCCCATGAAGAAGTCTGCTGTCAGGACCATCGGCGCAGCCGCTCTCGGCGCCGCTTTCGTCGCCGCCGGCGCGGGCAGTGCCTCCGCCGTCGCCGTGCCCGTCGACGCCGTGGCCGGCGCCCTCCCCGCCGGTGTCGCCCTCGACTCCGTCGTCTCCGACGCGCTGCCCGCCGCGCAGAAGGCGGCCGGCGGACTTCTCGACCAGCAGCAGAACCAGCGCGGCGGCGGCAACCTCTCCGCGCCCGGCACCAACCTGCTCGGCGGCCTGCCCGCGGGCGGCCTGACCGGCGCCCTGCCGATCGGCCGCTGACCCGTCGCGCACGCAGAGGGGGCGCACACCCGGTCCGGGTGTGCGCCCCACAGCTCTGTCCCCGTGCCCGGTGATCACCAGGCCGTCGCGGCCGGGTCCTTCTCCGGCGGCAGCAGCACCCACAGCGCCAGGTAGAGCAGGAACTGAGGGCCGGGAAGCAGACACGACAGCAGGAAGATGACGCGCATCGTCCCTGCGGAGGTGCCGAAGCGCCGTGCCAGCGCTGCGCACACTCCGCCGATCATGCGTCCGTCGCGGGGGCGGGCAAGTGCGGCCATGGTGGGCTCCTTCGCGAACCGTTCCGGGGGAGCAGCTCCGTCGTGCTCCCATGACTCCATGGTCGCCCCGCGACGGAGGACAAAGCATCGCTCTACGGGGCGATACCGACCCTGGTAATCGTCGGGGTGGATCCCTGAGTGCCCTCACCCCGGGGCATCCGGGACACGCTCCCGATCCGCGACAGGTCGCCGGCCCCCGCACGGTTGCCCCGGCGCAGCCTCGACCGCGACAGCGGGACGACGAGCAGATGGGCCAGGGCGACGCCCACGGTGTTCAGGAGCAGCGAGTCGACGTCGACGACCTGGCCGGGGACCCCTGTCTGCCCCAGCTCGATGGCCATCGAGATCAGCGCCCCGGCCGCGACCGTACGGGCCAGCGAGGCCCAGGGGGAGACCAGCAGCCTTCCGCCGGCCATGGGGAGCAGCACGCCCAGGGGCGCCAGCAGCAGCAGCCCCTCACCGATGCGCCGCACGGCCTCGGCCCGGCCCAGGGCCAGGTCCGCCCTGATTCCGGCGAACGGCTGGAGGTTGGCGGCCGTCACCCAGGGGACGTCGAGCGGGCGCAGCGTCAGCCAGCAGACGAACAGAAGGTGCGCGAGGAGGAGGAGTACCCCCGCCGCGCGGAAGCGGATGACGGCCGGGCCGTCCGAACTGTGACGCACGTGCACCAAGACGCCACGACCGGCAGGATCGGTTCCGCTCGTTTCGGGGAAGGCGCTGTGACGAGCGGCACGGCCGCCCGGACCGTCCGGCGGCGCCGTCACGGACGCCCCGGCGCGTTCCGACGAGGGCGATCAGGGGCGCCCGGCGGGCCGGGTGAGGACCACCACGGGCACCCGGTGCCCCCGACGCATGCCCACCGGCGGCTTCGGAGCCGCGAAGGTGCCCACGGCCCGAGGCGCGGCCCCTCACGCCCGGCGGCGTGCGGTACGGACGGTCCGGGCGCCCCGGCCTCAGGACAGCCCGACCGCGCCCAGTGTCGGCACCTCGCCCGGACGGCTCTTCGTCTCCGCCGTGCACAGGTATCCCCGCGGGGCGTAGTTCCCCGGCCCGCCGAGCAGCACCGATCCCCCGGAGCCGATCGACCCGCTGTCCGCGTACGAACACACCACCTGTGCCAGTGCCTCCGCCGGCAGGTCGTCCGGCTGCTCACTGAGGCGCAGCGCACCCTTCGGGTCGTCCTTGCGGGCGCCGGTGACCTGGAGCCCGGCCGGCACGACGGTGGAGAAACCGGCGCGCCGCTCCTCGGAGTCCGGCTCCCGCTGGAGTTCGCCGAGCAGGGCCCGCGCGACCAGGAGGGGATCGGAGCGCGACTCGTCGACCCCGACGGTGCGCTCCACCGTGACCAGCTGTGAGGCGCAGACCAGGTAGATCCGCACCTGCACGCTCTCCGGCGGGGGCGCGGTCGCCCGGGCCGCGGTCGTGCGGCACGGCATCCGGGACGGCGCGGCCCCGGCGTCCACCGGGACCGAGGTGCTGCGGATGCCGCAGCCCGAGGCCAGCGCCGCACAGGCCGCGACGGCGGCCAGCGCGGCGAGAGCCCTGCGCGGTGCACCGGACGTCCGCTCGCCACGTGTCACTTCCCGCCGCCCTTCTCGTTCCCGTCGGGATCGTCCGGTCCCGGGGCGCCGGTCAGTGTCTCCGCGTCCCGGGGGAGCCGCAGCACGAACACCGCTCCCTGGCCGTCCGGCAGGTTCGAGGCCGTGATGTCGCCACCGTGGATGTGCGCGTTCTCCACCGCGATGGACAGGCCGAGACCGCTGCCCTCCGAGCGCGGGCGGGAAGCGCTCGCCTTGTAGAAGCGGTCGAACACATGCGGCAGGACTTCCTCGGGGATGCCCGGCCCGTGGTCGCGCACCTCGATGACCAGCTCGTCCTCGTCGGTCCGTACGGACACCCGTACCGGTGATCCGCCGTGCTTGAGGGCGTTGCCGATCAGATTCGCCAGGATCACGTCGAGCCGTCGGGGGTCCAGCCGCACCATGATGCCGCGCTCCGCGTCCAGATCGACCGCGTCCAGCCAGGCACGGGCGTCGATGCAGGCGGTCACCTGGTCGGCGACGTCGACCGTGTCCAGGACCAGGCGGGCCGTACCGGCGTCGAAGCGGGTGACCTCCATGAGGTTCTCGACCAGGTCGTTCAGCCGCCGCGTCTCGCTCACCACCAGGTGCACGGCCGGGGCGATCATCGGGTCCAGGCTGTCCGCCTCGTCCTCCAGCACCTCCGCGACCGCGGTGATGGCCGTCAGCGGGGTGCGCAGTTCGTGCGACATGTCGGCGACGAACCTGCGGCTCGACTCCTCCCGCGCGCTCATGTCCGCGACCTTCTTCTCCAGGGAGCTCGCGGCCTTGTTGAACGTATGGGAGAGGTCGGCGAGTTCATCGGTGCCGGAGACCACGAGACGGGTGTCGAGCTTGCCCTCGCCGAGCTTGCGCGCCGCGTCGCCCAGCCGCTGCACCGGCCGCAGCACGGTCGTCGCCGCGGCCTGGGCGAGCAGCGCCGAACCGACCAGGGCCAGCGCGGTGGCGATCCCCAGCGACCAGGCCAGCGAACCGAGGTCCTCGCGCTCCTGGTCCAGCGACTTCAGCATGTACCCGGCGGGACCACCGCCGATGATCTTCGTCCCGGCCACCAGGTAGGGCGTGTTGCCCAGCGTCGTCCGCTGCCAGAACAGGTGGTACTCGACGGTGTTGGACGACGTCAGCGGCTGCTTCTTGTTCACCTGCTTCTGAAGCGAGGCGGGCACGTCGGCCTTGGTGAACGAGTCCAGGTCGGACGAGCCCGTGACGGGCTTGCCGTCACGGGTGCCGATCAGCAGCACGTGGTAGCCGGCGCCGCTGTCCGCCATCTGCTCGGTGGCGCTCCGCAGATCGTCCGAGGTGGGCTGCAACGGCAGCGAGGCCGCCTGGTTCTGCATCTGGCGGCGGAAGTCGTCGAGCGCGGTGTCCTGCGTACGCGTCAGGACCGCCTCGCGGTTGAGCCAGTACGCGATGCCCGACGCCGAGACCGCCGCCGTGAGCGCCACCAGGGCGAACACGATCAGCAGCCGCAGCCGCAGGCTGGTCCAGCGCAGACCCGCGCGTATGGAGCGCTTCGCGGGATCGCTCACTGAGGAGTGTCCAGCCGGTAACCCACACCGCGCACGGTGCGGATCAGGGTCGGCGAGGACGGCACGTCCTCCACCTTCGCCCGCAGCCGCTGCACACAGGCGTCCACCAGCCGTGAGTCACCGAGGTAGTCGTGCTCCCACACCAGGCGCAGCAACTGCTGCCGCGACAGGGCCTGTCCGGGCCTGCGGCTCAGTTCGAGCAGGAGCCGCAGCTCGGTCGGCGTGAGCTGCAGGTCCTCCCCGTTCTTCGTGACGGTCATCGCCGAGCGGTCGATGACCACACTCCCGAACGTCGCAGAGTCGGTGGACTCCCTCTCCCCACGGCGCAGGACCGCGCGGATACGGGCGTCGAGCACCCGGCCCTGCACGGGTTTCACCACGTAGTCGTCCGCGCCGGACTCCAGTCCCACCACGACGTCGATGTCGTCGCTGCGCGCGGTCAGCAGAATGATCGGCAGCTGGTCGGTGCGCCGGATACGCCGGCAGACCTCGAAACCGTCGATCCCGGGCAGCATCACATCCAGCACGACCAGGTCAGGCCGCTGCTCACGGAGCAGCTCCAGCCCGTCCTCTCCCGTCGCCGCGGTGGCCACACGGTGGCCCTGGCGTGACAGCGAGAGTTCGAGGGCTGTGCGGATGGCGTCGTCGTCCTCGATCAGCAACAGGAAAGGCACACGGGCCATTCTGGCCCATGGTGGTGCCACGTTTCGACAATCCCCCCGACTTGAGCGGCCGGCATGCCCTGTGACAGCCCTGTGACAGTCGGGGGACAGCGCCATGAAACTGCCCCGGCAAGCTCGTTGGCACACGGAACGAACGGACTCCACCGATGGGGGGCGCCAGATGAACGCACTGCACAGCACCACCTCAAGCGCAGTTGTCACACGCCTTCACGACGTCGGGCGGAGCCCGGAGAAGTCCGGTGCCGGACGGGGGCGTGTGCGCGGCGCCGGGCGTCAGCACTCGTCGTACCTGACGATGGTTGACGCGACCACGGGGGAGAACGGGGGAAGCGCGTACGGGGAGGCCACGGGGGAGCGGAAGCCCCAGGCCGTGGCGGAGGACGCGGAAGCCGCGTTCACCGCCTACGTCCAGGAGCGCCGCGCCTCCCTGTACGCAACCGCCTACCACCTGACCGGCGACCGGTTCGAGGCCGAGGACCTGCTGCAGAGCGCCCTCTTCTCGACGTACCGGGCGTGGGACAGGATCAGCGACAAGGCGGCGGTCGGCGGGTACCTCCGCCGCACCATGACCAACCTGCACATCAGCGCGTGGCGCAGGCGCAAGCTGAACGAATACCCGACCGAGGAGCTGCCGGAGACGGTCGGCGACACGGACGCGATGCGGGGCACGGAACTGCGGGCGGTCCTCTGGCAGGCACTCGCCCGGCTGCCTGAACTCCAGCGCACGATGCTGGTCCTGCGCTACTACGAGGGCCGCACGGACCCGGAGATCGCGTCCATACTCGACATCAGTGTCGGCACGGTGAAGTCCAGCATCTGGCGGTCGCTCCGCCGGCTGCGTGAGGACGAGGTCCTCAGCTTCGGACGTGACGAGGAGGAGTCCTTCGGCGAGCTGGTGGCCTGAGGTCTGACGGGGGAACGGGGAACGGGGGAAAGGCCGTCGCTTCGGGGGAGGCGGCGGTACGGGGGTGGAACGCAGCGGGGTCGGACGGGCCGGGGGGTCTCGTCCGGCCCCGTTCGCGTGCGCGCCGGTCTCCGCACCGGGCCGCACGCCGGCCGCGGGCCCGGCCGCCCGGATCCGCCTACTCCGGGACCGGCGCTCCCACCGGGGCGCGGCGGCAGCGTCCCGCCGCGGCGGCGGCCAGGCGGCCCAGGGCCTCCTGACGGGCGCAGGGGTACGCGCCCAGTGCGGCCTGGCGGGCCACGATGCGCCGTTCGGCCCGCATCAGCCGCCATCCGCGGCGCAGCAGGAACGGGACCGACTTCCGCCCCTCCCGCAGGTCGCGCAGCAGCCGGCGGCGGAACGTCGTCGACGGCCGCCCGCGCAGGCACAGCGCGTCCGCGAGCAGACCCAGCTCCTGGCAGCGCCGCACGATGTCCGCGGCGAAGATGCCCTCGGCGACGAACAGCGGGGTGCGTTCGATGTCCAGGGTCTCCTCGCCCGTGCGCGAGCTCGTGGCGATGTCGTACAGGGGAACGGACGTACGACCCGTGGCGCACAGTTCCGCTATGGCCGCGACCGCTCCGTCGGCGTCCCAGGACAGGGCCGAGTCCCAGTCGATGTCCGCGCTGCCGGTGACCCGGGGCAGTGTCGGGTCGTTTCCCTCTTTGTAGAAGTCGTCCAGGCGCAGCACCGGGAGGCCGCTGCGGGCCGCGAGGGAGGACTTGCCGGAGCCGGAAGGGCCGGCGAGCAGTACGACGCGCGTGGGGATCGGTTGGGAACTCACAGAACAGAAGTGTGAGGCATTGACCCGCGTAGGGGATCCCCGGGAGGTCCTGTTGGTATCGAGCATCACACCTCAACTACTCTGCGCGCACGGATGATTACCCGAACCGTCCCGATCAGGTGGGAAAACATGGCACGTCATGCACTGTCCAAGCCCCGGCACCGCGCTCTGCTGCGTGCCGGTCTGACCCTCACCGCGCTCGGCGCGGCACTCGGCGCGGGAGGCGCGGCCGCTCAGGCGGCACCGCTGCCCGCGACCGGCGTGGATACCGCGGACAGCGCGCTGGGGGCGGTCGGCGACGCGGCGATGCCCGCGCTGACCAGTGCGCTCGGCTACGGGCTCGTCGGGGCGGTCAAGCCCGTCACGGACCTCCAGCTCGACCCGCTGGCCGGCACCGGCGCGGACCCGCTGGACAACGCGGTCGGTACCCAGATCGCCGACTTCAAGCCCGTGACCACCGCGCTCGTCACCGGTCCGCTGGCCAGTGGCGCCGCGCTCAGCGACCTGCCCGTGGTGGGAGAGGTCACCGGTCTGATCACCGGCTGACCCGGGCCGCACACGCGTGCGGGGGCCGCCCGGGCGCCCCCCGCACGCGTGGACCGGATCAGTACGACGAGCCGGAGGCGCCCAGCGCCCCCGTCGGGTGCCAGACCGTCTTGGTCTCCAGGAAGGCCGTCAGCCGACGGGTGCCGGGGTCGGCGGACCAGTCGGCCGTGTCCACAGCCTGTGGACGGCCGCCGCCCTCCTCCTGGCCGGAGCGCGCGTGCGCCGGGCGCAGCACGCGCTTGAGGTTGTCGGCCGCGGCGGCCTCCAGCTCCCCGGCCAGCGCGGCGTCCCCCGCCGCGCCCGTGAGGTCGATGGCGTTGACGTCCTGGTGCGCGGCCAGGGGCGCGGCGAGCTCCGCGGTCCTCCCCGACAGGATGTTCACCACACCGCCGGGCAGGTCCGAGGTCGCCAGGACCTCGCCCAGCGACAGCGCGGGCAGCGGGGCGTCGCACGAGGCGACGACGACCGCCGTGTTGCCCGTGGCGATCACCGGGGCGACCACCGAGACCAGGCCGAGGAACGACGACTCCTGGGGGGCCAGGACCGCGACCACACCCGTCGGCTCCGGGGTGGAGAGGTTGAGGAACGGGCCCGCGACCGGATTCGCCCCGCCCACGATCTGGCCGATCTTGTCGGTCCAGCCCGCGTACCAGACCCAGCGGTCGACCGCCGCGTCGACGACGGCCGCCGCCTTGGACTTCGACAGCCCCTCGGCGTCCGCCACCTCCCGCGTGAACTGCTCCCTGCGGCCCTCCAGCATCTCCGCGACGCGGTAGAGGACCTGCCCGCGGTTGTACGCGGTCGCGCCCGACCAGCCGCCGAACGCCTTGCGGGCCGCGACGACCGCGTCACGGGCGTCCTTGCGGGAGGACTGCGGGGCGTTCGCCAGCCACTTGCCCTTCGAGTCCGTCACCTCGTACACCCGGCCGCTCTCGGAGCGGGGGAACTTGCCCCCGACGTACAGCTTGTAGGTCTTGAAGACGCTCAGTCGCCCGTCAGACATCGAGGTAGGCCTCCAGACCGTGACGGCCGCCCTCGCGGCCGAAGCCCGACTCCTTGTATCCGCCGAACGGCGAGGTCGGGTCGAACTTGTTGAACGTGTTGGCCCACACCACGCCGGCGCGGAGCTTGTTCGCCACCGCGAGGATGCGGGAGCCCTTCTCCGTCCAGATGCCCGCGGACAGGCCGTACTGGCTGTTGTTGGCCTTCGCGACGGCCTCGTCCGGCGTGCGGAAGGTCAGCACCGACAGCACCGGGCCGAAGATCTCGTCCCGGGCGACGGTGTGCGCCTGGGTGACCCCGGTGAAGAGGGTCGGGGCGAACCAGTAACCGGCGGACGGGAGTTCGCACGGCGCGGACCACCGCTCGGCGCCCTCCGCCTCGCCGGTCTCGACGAGCGCGCTGATCCGGGCGAGCTGCTCCGCGGAGTTGATCGCGCCGATGTCGGTGTTCTTGTCCAGCGGATCGCCGAGGCGGAGCGTGGACAGCCGGCGCTTGAGGGCGTGCAGCACCTCGTCGTGCACGGACTCCTGCACGAGGAGCCGCGAGCCCGCGCAGCAGACCTGGCCCTGGTTGAAGAAGATGCCGGTCACGATGCCCTCGACGGCCTGGTCGACCGGGGCGTCGTCGAAGACGATGTTGGCGCCCTTGCCGCCCAGTTCGAGCGTGGCCTTCTTGTCCGTACCCGCGATCTGCCGGGCGATGGCCTTGCCGACGGCGGTGGAGCCGGTGAAGGCGACCTTGTTCACGTCGGGGTGCGAGACGAGCGCCTCGCCCGCGTCGCCGTACCCCGTCAGGATGTTGACGACACCCCGGGGCAGGCCCGCCTGGCGGCAGATGTCGGCGAAGAACAGCGCGGACAGCGGTGTCGTCTCCGCCGGCTTCAGCACCACCGTGTTGCCGGTGGCGAGCGCCGGGGCGATCTTCCAGGCCAGCATCAGCAGGGGGAAGTTCCACGGGATGACCTGGCCGGCCACACCCAGCGGACGCGGGTCCGGCCCGTATCCGGCGTGGTCCAGCTTGTCGGCCCAGCCCGCGTAGTAGAAGAAGTGCGCGGCGACCAGCGGGAGGTCCGCGTCGCGGGTCTCCCTGATCGGCTTGCCGTTGTCCAGGGTCTCCAGGACGGCCAGTTCGCGCGAGCGCTCCTGGATGATCCGGGCGATGCGGAACAGGTACTTGGCGCGCTCGGAGCCGGGCAGCGCCGACCACTTCTCGAACGCCCTACGGGCCGCCTTCACGGCCCGGTCCACGTCCTCGGCGCCCGCCCGCGCGACCTCGGAGAGCACCTCCTCGGTGGACGGGCTGACCGTCTTGAAGACCTTCCCGTCGGCCGCCTCGGTGAACTCACCGTCGATGAACAGGCCGTACGAGGGTGCGATGTCGACGACGGAGCGGGACTCCGGTGCCGGCGCGTATGCGAATGCAGATGCCATGGGGATCAGTCCACCGTCACGTAATCGGGGCCGGAGTAACGGCCGGTGCTGAGCTTCTGGCGCTGCATCAGCAGGTCGTTCAGCAGGCTGGAGGCGCCGAAGCGGAACCAGTGGTTGTCCAGCCAGTCCTCGCCCGCGGTCTCGTTCACCAGGACGAGGAACTTGACCGCGTCCTTGGTCGTGCGGATGCCGCCCGCGGGCTTCACACCGACCTGCACGCCCGTCTGCTCCCGGAAGTCGCGCACGGCCTCCAGCATCAGCAGGGTGTTCGCCGGGGTGGCGTTGGTCGCGACCTTGCCGGTCGACGTCTTGATGAAGTCCGCCCCCGCCAGCATCCCGATCCAGGAGGCCCGCCGGATGTTGTCGTACGTGGACAGCTCGCCGGTCTCGAAGATCACCTTCAGCCGGGCGGAGCCGCACTCGGCCTTCACGGCCACGATCTCCTCGTAGACCTTGAGGTAGCGGCCGGAGAGGAAGGCGCCCCGGTCGATCACCATGTCGATCTCGTCGGCCCCCGCCGCCACGGCGTCGCGGACGTCCGCGAGCTTGACGTCGAGCGCGGCGCGTCCGGCGGGGAAGGCCGTCGCGACGGACGCGACCTTCACCCCGGAGCCGGCCAGCGCGGCGACGGCGGTCGCCGCCATGTCGGGGTAGACGCAGACGGCCGCGGTGCGGGGGGTCGTGCGGTCGGTGGGGTCCGGGTTGACGGCCTTGGCGGCGAGAGCCCGGACCTTGCCCGGGGTGTCCGCGCCTTCCAGCGTCGTCAGGTCGATCATCGAGATGGCGAGATCGATGGCGTAGGCCTTGGCGGTCGTCTTGATCGATCGGGTACCGAGGGAGGCGGCACGCGCTTCGAGGCCGACGGTGTCGACGCCTGGCAGCCCGTGCAGGAAGCGGCGCAGCGCACTGTCGGACGCCGTCGCGTCGGCGAATGCAGGAGCAGTGGTGGGCATGGTCACCACCTGAGCATATCTACGCGCGTAGCGACCTGTACAGGGCCCTCCCCGTATCGGGCCCTCCCCGGCCGGCGAGCGGCCGCGCCGCGCCGCGGCCGGCCCGTCAGGCAGAATCGGGACCATGACGAGCCCCACACCCCCCGCCCAGCCCGCCCGAGCCGACCGGACCTTCCGGTCGGGCGGCGGGCTGGTCAGCGGCACGCTGCTGATCCTCCTGGTCGGCTGGATCGGCGGCGACGCGGTGTTCCAGGGCAAGGGATGGGTGCCCTGGCTGGCGCTGGCCGCCCTGCTGACCGTGATCCCGCTCATCGTGGCCTTCACCCTGCGCCCCGCGGTCTTCGCCGACGAGGAGCGCATCCGGATCCGTAATCCGTTCCGCACGATCGTGCTGCCCTGGACGGACGTCAGCTCCGTGCGCGCGGCGTATTCGAGCGAGGTCTTCACCCACGGCGGCGCGAAGTACCAGCTGTGGGCCGTCCCGGTCTCGCTGCGCGAGCGCAAGCGGGCGGCGAGGAGGGCCGGCCAGCAGGCCCACGACGACCCGTACGGCCGCACCTCCGTGCACGCGGACGTCCGGGACTCCCAGGCGCGCGCCGCCGCGGCCGACCGCACGGTGGGCGATCTGCGGGAACTCGCCGAGAAGGCCGGCCGTCACGAGGAGCCGAGCACGGTCACCGCGTCGGTGCGATGGGCCTACGAGGTGATCGCCCCGGCCGTCGTCGGCGCCGTGCTGCTGGTGATCCTGCTCGCGATCGGCTGAGGAGCGGCCGCGACGCGTACGTGCCGGGCGGGCGGGCGGTGCCGCGCGTCCCGCGTGCGCCCGGGGGCGGCCCGTGCCGCGATCCCGGCCGGGCGGTGAGACCCCTGCCGTGCCGGTGACGGCGCTGGGGCGGCCCCGGCCCCGCCGGGTCCTCGACGCGTACGTGCCGGGCGGGCGGTGCCGCGCGTCCCGCGTGCGCCCGGGGGCGGCCCGTGCCGCGATCCCGGCCGGGCGGTGAGCCCCCTGCCGTGCCGGTGACGGCGCTGGGGCGGCCCCGGCCTGCCGGGTTTTGCCCATACTCCTGAGGGGCCGGTCGGCGGCCGTACGCGCCCCGGAGACGGAGATCGCGGGCCGACGGCGACGGGGACCGCGGGCCGACGGGGACCGCGGCCTGACGGCCCCGGGCCGCTGGGTCCTGCCCGTACTCCCGAGGGGCCCGGTCAGCGGCCCGTACGCGCCCTGGCGACGGCCGGCCGACGGGGGGCAGCGGGCCGACGGCGACCGCGGCCTGACGGCCCCGGGCCGCCGGGTCCTGCGCGGCTTCCCGCTGGCCCCGGGCCGCGGCTCTGTCTGCCCGACTGCCCGACTGCCCTGCCGACGGCGACCGCGGCCCCGCGCCCCGGCCCGCCGGGGGGCGCTTTCGTACCCCCTTGCGGGCCGGGGCCTTCGCTCAGATGCCCGCTGCGGCGGCCAGATCGCGCTTGATGCCGGCCAGCAGTTCCGCGCCCTTGGCGGCGGCCCCGGGCAGCTCCGCCGCCGAGCCGACCGGGACGACGACCTCCAGGTAGCACTTGAGCTTGGGCTCGGTGCCGCTCGGGCGGACGATGACCCGCGCGCCCGTCAGGTGGTAGCGCAGCCCGTCCGTGGGCGGCAGGGAGTCCGTGCCCCGGGAGAGGTCCTCGGCCGTGACGACGGGGAGGCCCGCCAGGGCGGTCGGGGGAGTCTCGCGCAGGCGCCGCATGGCGTCCGCGATGACCGTCAGGTCCTCGACCCGGACCGAGAGCTGGTCCGTGGCGTGCAGGCCGTGCTCGATGGCGAGGTCGTCGAGCAGGTCGAGCAGCGTCCGGTCCTTCTCCTTGAGCACCGAGGCCAGTTCGGCGATCAGCAGCGCGGCCGTGATGCCGTCCTTGTCGCGCACGCCCTCGGGGTCCACGCAGTAACCCAGCGCCTCCTCGTAGCCGTAGCGCAGGCCGTCGACGCGGGCGATCCACTTGAAGCCCGTCAGCGTCTCCTCGTAGCCCAGACCGGCCTTCTCGGCGATCCGGCCCAGCAGGGACGAGGAGACGATCGACTCGGCGAACACCCCGTCGGCGCCCCGGTCCACCAGGTGGGCGGCGAGCAGGGCGCCCACCTCGTCGCCGCGCAGCATCCGCCAGCCGCCCTCGGCCGCCGGGTCGGGCACCGCGACGGCGCAGCGGTCGGCGTCCGGGTCGTTGGCGATGACGAGGTCCGGGCGGGCCCGGCGCGCGGTCGCGAACGCCAGGTCCATGGCGCCGGGCTCTTCGGGATTGGGGAAGGCGACGGTCGGGAACGCCGGGTCGGGATCGGCCTGTTCGGCCACGAGCACGGGCTCGGGGAACCCCGCCCGGGCGAAGGCGGCCGTCAGGACGGAGGTGCCGACACCGTGCATCGCGGTGTAGACCGTGCGCGCGGTGCGAGGGGAACCGGGGCTGAGGACGGCGTCCGTACGCTCCAGATAGGCGGCCAGGACCTCGTCGCCGAGGGTCTCCCAGCCGGACTCCGGACGGGGTACGCCGTCCAGCGGGCCGACCGCCGCGATCTCGGCGGCGATCTCCGCGTCGGCCGGGGGCACGATCTGCGAACCGTCACCGAGGTAGACCTTGTAGCCGTTGTCGCGCGGCGGGTTGTGGCTGGCCGTGACCTCCACGCCGGCGACGGCCCCCAGGTGCCGTACGGCGTACGCGAGGACCGGGGTCGGCAGCGGGCGCGGCAGCACGGCCGCGCGCAGGCCCGCCCCGGTCATCACGGCCGCGGTGTCGCGGGCGAAGTCCGCCGACCTGTAGCGGGCGTCGTAGCCGATGACGACGAGCCCGCCGGAGCTGCCCCGGGCCTTCAGGTAGGCGGCGAGTCCGGCGGCCGCGCGGATGACGACGGAGCGGTTCATGCGCATCGGCCCGGCGCCGATCTCGCCGCGCAGGCCGGCCGTGCCGAACTGGAGCGTGCCCGCGAAGCGCTCGGCGAGCGCGGTGAGGTCCCCGGCGTCGATGAGTCCGGCGAGCTCCGCGCGGGTCTCGGGGTCCGGGTCCTCGGCGAGCCAGGTCCTGGCCCGCGTGATGAGGTCCTGCTGCACGGTGTCCGCCTTTCTGCGGGTACGGGTGGGGGCCGGTGCCGCTGCGCGGGGGCCCGGGGGACTCTGCCCCCGGACCCCCGGCCTCGAACGCCGGTGAGGCCGGTTCCGGTCGCCCGGTGCCTCGGGGGAGGGGCGGCTCAGATCCGGTCCAGCACCCGCGCCAGCAGCGCGCCCATCCGCGTGGCGGAGTCACGGCCGGCCTGGAGGACCTCCTCGTGGTTGAGGGGCTCCCCGCTCAGGCCCGCCGCGAGGTTCGTCACCAGCGAGATGCCGAGCACCTCCGCACCCGCCTCACGGGCCGCGATGGCCTCCAGGACGGTGGACATGCCGACCAGGTCGCCGCCCATGACGCGGACCATGTTGATCTCGGCCGGGGTCTCGTAGTGCGGGCCGGGGAACTGCACGTAGACGCCCTCTTCGAGCGTCGGGTCGATCTCCTTGCACAGGGCGCGCAGCCGCGGCGAGTACAGGTCGGTCAGGTCGACGAAGTTCGCCCCCACGATCGGCGAGGCGGCCGTGAGGTTGATGTGGTCGTCGATGAGGACCGGCTGTCCGGGGCGCATGCCCTCGCGCAGGCCGCCGCACCCGTTGGTCAGGACGACGGTCCGGCAGCCCGCCGAGACGGCCGTGCGGACACCGTGCGCGACCGCGGCGACGCCACGGCCCTCGTAGTAGTGCGTGCGGCCCAGGAAGACCAGGACGCGCTTCTCGCCGATCCGGTACGAGCGGATGGTGCCGCCGTGGCCCTCCACCGCCGGGGCGGGGAAGCCGGGCAGCGCGGTGACCGGGAACTCGGCCTCCGGGACGCCCAGCGCATCGCCGGCGGGGGCCCACCCGGAGCCCATCACGAGAGCGACGTCGTGGGTCTCGACGCCGGTGAGCTCGCGCAGGCGGGCGGCGGCGTCGGCGGCGGCGGCGTGGGGGTCGCCCTGGATGTGGTCCGGAATAACAGATGCGTTCACGCGGATGAGGGTAACCGGTGATTCCCTACGCGCGTAGATGTGTCCGCGCAGAGGCTGGCCGGAGGTATTCGTACTTTCGTACAAAAAGGGCCGTGGAGGCGCGGTTCAGCAGGGGCGTTTACGCAGGTTCATCACGTAGTCGTGGGGCGCGCCCGCGGACTCGGCGGCGTCCGCCACCTCGCCCAGGTACCGGGCCGAGGGCAGCCCGCCCTCGTAGCCGTTCAGGACGTACATCCAGGCCGGTTCCTCGCCGTCCAGCGTGTGCACGCGCACCCGCATGCGCCGGTAGATGTCGAGGCCGACACCCTCCCAGCGGTCCATGGAGTCCTCGTCCATCGGCGCCAGGTCGTACAGCGCGACGAAGACCTGGGAGCGGGGCGCCTCCACCACCGTGGCCAGCGCGCCCTCCCAGCCCATCTGCTCCCCGCCGAACGTCAGGCGCCAGCCGTTGAGCCAGCCCGTGCCGCGCAGCGGGGAGTGCGGTGCGCGGCGCGTCATCAGCCGCGCGTCGAGGTTGCCGGCGTACGCGGCGTAGAGCGACATGGGGTCGAGGGTACGGGAGGTGACGGGGAGCGTGCCGGTTCCGGCGGGGAAGACGCCCGCCCGTGGGGCGGTCCGCCGGGAGCCGCGGGCCGTGGCCCGGCCAGGCGCGTTCCCGTATGGAGGGCCCCGGAGCGAAGCGGCTTGGCGCGTGCGGGACAATGAATTACGTACTGCATACGCCGGGGCGATCCCCCGGACCCCCGGCCGGGGCGGCAGACGGCCGTGGGATGACACCACGCGAGGCGGACTTTTCGTGACCCGGATCGTGATCATCGGCGGCGGCCCCGGCGGCTACGAGGCGGCACTGGTGGGCGCCCAGCTCGGCGCGGAGGTGACCGTCGTCGACTGCGACGGCCTCGGCGGCGCGTCGGTCCTCACCGACTGCGTGCCCTCCAAGACCCTGATCGCGACGGCCGAGGTGATGACCACCTTCGACTCCTCCTACGAGGAACTCGGCATCATCGTCGCCGACGACACCCCGCACGCGGAGCAGGCCGCCCGGGTGGTGGGCGTCGACCTCGGCAAGGTCAACCGGAGGGTCAAGCGCCTCGCGCTCGCCCAGTCCCACGACATCACCGCCTCCGTCACCCGCGCGGGTGCGCGGGTGATGCGCGGACGCGGCCGGCTGGAGGGCCTCCAGGCCTCCGACGGATCGCGCCAGGTCGTGGTGACGGCCGCGGACGGCACCGAGGAGCGGCTCACCGCCGACGCGGTGCTGATCGCGACCGGCGGCCACCCCCGGGAGATCCCGGACGCCCAGCCCGACGGCGAGCGCATCCTGAACTGGACCCAGGTCTACGACCTCGACGAGCTCCCCGAGGAGCTCATCGTGGTCGGCTCGGGCGTCACCGGCGCCGAGTTCGCCGGGGCCTACCAGGCGCTCGGCTCGCGCGTGACGCTGGTCTCCTCCCGTGACCGGGTGCTCCCCGGTGAGGACCCGGACGCCGCCGCCGTCCTGGAGGACGTCTTCCGGCGCCGCGGCATGAACGTCATGGCCCGCTCCCGCGCCCAGTCCGCCAAGCGGGTGGGCGACCGCGTCGAGGTCACCCTGGCCGACGGCCGCGTCATCTCCGGCACGCACTGCCTGATGGCGGTCGGCGCGATCCCCAACACCGCGGGCATGGGCCTGGAGGAGTCCGGGGTGCAGCTCAAGGAGTCCGGGCACATCCGGACCGACCGGGTCTCCCGCACCAGCGCCCCGGGCGTGTACGCGGCCGGCGACGTCACCGGCATCTTCGCCCTGGCCTCGGTCGCGGCGATGCAGGGGCGGATCGCGATGTACCACTTCCTCGGCGACGCGGTGGCCCCGCTGAACCTGAAGACGGTCTCCGCGAACGTCTTCACCGACCCCGAGATCGCCACGGTCGGCTACAGCCAGGCCGACGTCGACTCCGGCAGGATCGACGCCCGCGTCGTGAAGCTCCCCCTGCTGCGCAACCCGCGCGCGAAGATGCAGGGCATCCGGGACGGCTTCGTCAAGATCTTCTGCCGGCCCGGCACCGGCATCGTGGTCGGCGGCTGCGTCGTCGCCCCGAGGGCCAGCGAGCTGATCCACCCCATCGCGCTCGCCGTCGACAACAACCTGACGGTGGAGCAGATCGCCAACGCCTTCACCGTGTACCCGTCGCTCTCCGGCTCGATCGCCGAAGTGGCCCGGCAGCTGCACACCCGTAAGAGCGCCGGCGAGGCGTAGTACGCACCGCCTCCGGGCCGCTCGTGGCGACGGTGGGGTCCCCTATACCACCAAGGGGCCCCACCCGTGCACAACTTCTGTTATTCGGCGCAAACTGCTGAAAAGCAACCTACGGCCAGGTTACTGTCAGTTTCGTGTTCGCTGCAGAACGTCGTCAATTGATCCTCGAAATGGTGCGCGCCAACGGGGCGGTATCGCTCCGTGAGCTCGCCCGCGTCGTCCAGACCTCCGAAGTGACCGTACGGCGGGACGTGCGGGCGCTGGAGGCAGAAGGACTCCTCGACCGCCGGCACGGCGGTGCGGTCTTGCCGGGCGGTTTCACGCGGGAGTCCGGCTTTCCGCAGAAATCCCATCTCTCCACCGCGGAGAAGACGGCCATCGCCGATCTGGCGGCCGGGCTGGTCGGTGAGGGCGAGGCCATCGTGGTCGGCGCCGGAACGACCACGCAGGAGCTGGCCCGACGGCTCGCACGGGTGCCCGGCCTGACGGTGGTCACCAACTCGCTTCTCGTCGCCCAGGCGTTGGCCCATGCCAACCGGGTGGAAGTGGTGATGACGGGCGGCACGCTGCGCGGGAGCAACTACGCGCTCGTCGGCAGCGGTGCCGAGCAGTCCCTCCAGGGGCTGCGGGTGAGCCGGGCCTTCCTCTCCGGGAGCGGGCTGACCGCCGAGCGGGGGCTGTCCACGTCCAACATGCTCTCGGCGAGCGTGGACCGGGCCCTGGTGCAGGCCGCGTCCGAGGTGGTGGTCCTGGCGGACCACACGAAGCTCGGTTCCGACACCATGTTCCAGACGGTCCCGACCGAGCTGATCACCCGGCTGGTGACGGACGCGCCGCCGGTCCACGACGAGCGGGCCGCCACGGAGCTGCAGGCCCTGGCCGACCAGGGCGTGGAGATCACCGTGGCCGGGCCGGGCGCGGAGTCCACGGGCGGTGACGGCCTGCCACCGGGGCGGCCGCCCCGGCAGGAGATGCCGCTGCCGGGGCAGCGCCGTACCCAGGGCGGCCACGGCGGGCCGGGAGGACTCGGACCGCAGCTCCGGAGCGCGGCGGCCCTGACGGACGGCCCGGTGGGGCGCGTCGCGGACCTGCGGCGCCGGTAGGCCGCAGGCGGTTGCCGGACCGTCAGCCGCCTTGCGGGGCAGCCGACTTCGGCGCGGTCGGGTCCGCTCCGTCCACGGAGTCCTTCCCGCGGCTCCGGTCCGTCGGGTCCGGCCCGTCCACGGGGCCGGTCCCGTTTCCCGGGTCCGACGGGTCGGCCTTCAGGCCGCGGAGCGTCAGCCGGAGCAGGCGGTCGGCCAGGGCGGGATCGGCCGGGGTCTGCTCCGCGGCCAGCGCGATCGCGTTCGTCAGTTGCAGCAGGTCGTCGATCGACACGTCCGCACGCACCGACCCGCTCGACTGCGCCCGCGTCAGCAGCCTCGCCCCCGCCTGGCGCAGCGGTACATGACATGAGGTCAGTTCCGAGGTCGCGTCCCCCGAAGCCGACATGAGGGCCTGTGCCAGGCCCCGGTACTCACCCGCATGAGTGACGATCGCGCCCAGCCATTCCACCAGCGCACTGCACGGCTGACCGGCGTGCGCCAGCTCGCGGGAGCGGTCGAGCAGTGCGTTCAGGGCGTCCTGGAACACCGCGTTCATCAGGGCCTGACGGTTCGGGAAGTGCCGGTACAGCGTGCCGATGCCTACGCCCGCCCGGCGGGCGATGTCCTCCAGCGAGGCATCCGTGCCGTGGGCGGCGAAGGACGTACGCGCCTCGCTCAGCAGCCGGTCGTAGTTGCGGCGCGCGTCGGCGCGCATCGGCCGGGCCGGTGTCGGTGCCGTGCTCATCGCCATCGCCCTGTCCTCCTGGTGTCCGCCCCGCGTCCCAAGGATGCCACTGGGGGCCCGGCGGTCGCCGGGCCCCCAGTGGAAGAAGAACGAGCACTCAGTCCTTGATCTCGCAGATCGCGGCGCCCGACGAGATCGACGTGCCGACCTCCGCCGCCAGGCCCTTCACCGTTCCGGAACGGTGGGCGTTGAGCGGCTGCTCCATCTTCATGGCCTCCAGGACGACGATGAGGTCGCCCTCCTTGACCTCCTGGCCCTCCTCGACCGCGATCTTGACGATCGTGCCCTGCATGGGCGAGGCGAGGGTGTCGCCCGAGGCCGCCGAGCCGGACTTCTTGGCCGCGCGGCGCTTCGGCTTGGCCCCGGCCGCGAGGCCGGTACGGGCCAGGCTCATGCCGAGCGAGGACGGCAGGGACACCTCCAGGCGCTTGCCGCCGACCTCGACGACGACGGTCTCGCGCTCGGACTCCTCGTCGGTGTCCTGGTCCGCGGGGACCGTGAAGGGCTTGATGTCGTTCACGAACTCGGTCTCGATCCAGCGGGTGTGGATCGTGAAGGGGTCCGAGGTGAACGCCGGGTCGGTGACGACGGCACGGTGGAAGGGGATGGCGGTGGCCATGCCCTCCACGGTGAACTCGCCCAGCGCACGCGCGGCACGCTGCAACGCCTGCTCACGGGTCGCGCCGGTCACGACGAGCTTCGCCAGGAGCGAGTCCCACGCCGGGCCGATGACGCTGCCGGACTCCACGCCCGCGTCCAGGCGCACGCCGGGACCGGTGGGCGGGTCGAACCGGGTGACGGTGCCGGGGGCCGGCAGGAAGCCGCGGCCCGGGTCCTCGCCGTTGATCCGGAACTCGAAGGAGTGCCCGCGCACCGCCGGGTCGCCGTAGCCGAGCTCCTCGCCGTCGGCGATGCGGAACATCTCGCGGACGAGGTCGAGGCCGGTGACCTCCTCGGTGACCGGGTGCTCCACCTGGAGGCGGGTGTTGACCTCCAGGAAGGAGATCGTGCCGTCCATGCCGACGAGGAACTCGACGGTGCCCGCGCCGACGTAGCCGGCTTCCTTCAGGATCGCCTTGGAGGCCGCGTACAGCTCCGCGTTCTGCGCCTCGGACAGGAAGGGGGCCGGGGCCTCCTCGACGAGCTTCTGGTGACGGCGCTGGAGCGAGCAGTCGCGGGTGGACACGACGACCACGTTGCCGTGGGTGTCGGCTAGGCACTGGGTCTCCACGTGCCGCGGCTTGTCCAGGTAGCGCTCCACGAAGCACTCGCCCCGGCCGAACGCCGCGACGGCCTCGCGGACCGCGGAGTCGTACAGCTCCGGGATCTCCTCCAGCGTGCGGGCGACCTTCAGGCCGCGGCCGCCACCGCCGAAGGCGGCCTTGATCGCGATCGGCAGACCGTTCTTCTCCGCGAACTCCACGACCTCCGCCGAACCGGCCACCGGGTCCGGTGTGCCGGCCACCAGCGGCGCGCCGGCACGCTGCGCGATGTGGCGCGCGGCGACCTTGTCACCGAGGTCGCGGATCGCGTGCGGCGGCGGACCGATCCAGGTCAGGCCCGCGTCGAGCACGGCCTGGGCGAACTCCGCGTTCTCCGAGAGGAAGCCGTAACCCGGGTGGATCGCGTCCGCCCCCGAGTCCTTGGCAGCCTGGAGCACCTTGGCCATGTCCAGATAACTGGCGGCCGGAGTGTCACCGCCCAGAGCGAACGCCTCGTCGGCCGCGCGCACATGCAGAGCGTCCCGGTCCGGATCGGCGTAGACGGCTACGCTCGCGATTCCGGCATCCCGGCAAGCCCGAGCAACACGGACAGCGATTTCGCCACGGTTGGCGATGAGCACCTTGCGCACGATGACTCCCTCCTTGAGAACAAGCTGAGTTTAGGGACTACCGACACGGCCGTACGACCCGTCCCCAATAGTGAACTTGCCCACACGGAGTGTGATTCGAGGCTTGCTCGAGTCGCGAAAACCCTTGTCGCACCACGGTACGCCGGGATCCTCAACGGCACAGTAGCCACGAAGTGTGGCCCAAGTCTCTGTCCGGACGGTCAACGGCGCGCGGCGTTTCTTTGTGGACTCCCTACGAACGGCCGAGGGAATCTTTGCCTCGGCCACGGGGGCGGCGTCAGCCGGACAGGCGTCGTGCGCAATCCCTTGTCCCAGCCATTACCCGTTAGTAGGGTCCGCGCTGTACCGGACGTACTACAGGTAACAGGGGGTGGGCGCCGTGGTGCGCAGACCAGTGGCCTTCGTGACCGCGCTCGTTCTGTTCGTGGAAGCCGTGGGCATCGTGATCGTCAACGGCGTCCTCGCGACGGTCGCGGACAACCAGAGCATGTCCCTGGCCGGGATGGACCCGGACGCCATGGTGACCGGGACCTGGGTGCTGGGTGTCGTCTCCGGGGTGCTGCTGGTGCTCTGCGGGCTGATCCCGCTGCTGGCCGGGATACGCGACCGGGCCCCGGGCCGCTTCGGCCGGATCGCGCTCATCGCGGGCGCGGTCGTCCACGGGGTGCTGGGCGCGCTGGCGGTCGGGCTGATCGGCTGGGCGGCCTTCGTGTTCCTGATGGCCGTCCTGGCGCTGATCGTGCTGACCCTGGTGGCCTTCGAGCGGCCCGGCCCGGGAACGGGAGAGGCCGGCGCCGGGGAGGCCCCGGCGCCGGCCTGACGCGTGCGCCACCGCGACGTCCGCGCCGCTCAGACCCACAAGTCGGTGACGGAGAAGCCCAGTTCGCCGAGGAGCGTCCGCAGCAGCGGCAGCGAGAGCCCGATGACGTTGCCGTGGCTGCCCTCGATCGCCTCGACGAACGGCGCCGAGCGGCCGTCCAGGGTGAACGCCCCGGCGACGTGGAGCGGCTCGCCCGAGGCGACGTAGGCCGCGACCTCGGCGTCCGTCGGCTGTCCGAACCGGACCACGGTGGACGCGGTCGCCGAGACCGTACGCCCGGTCGCCGTGTCGACGACGCTGTGCCCGGTCCGCAGGACGCCCGACCGGCCGCGCATGGACTTCCAGCGGGCGGTGGCCTCCTCGGCGTCGGCCGGCTTGCCGAGCGCCTCGCCGTCCAGGTCCAGCACCGAGTCGCAGCCGATGACGAGCGCCCCCGCCGCCTCGGGACGGGCCGCCACCGCGGCGGCCTTCGCCTCGGCCAGGACGAGCGCCAGCTCACCCGGGGTGGGGGCCTCGATCGCGTCCTCGTCCACACCGCTGACGATCACCTCGGGGGCGAAACCCGCCTGACGCAGGAGACCGAGGCGGGCGGGGGAGGCGGAGGCGAGCACGAGGCGGCGCTGAGCAGTCATGCCCGCCATCGTAGGCGGGGCCGTCCCACGGCGGACGCCCGTGCCGGACACCGCTCAGCGGACGCCCAGGACGAACATCGCCACGACCATGGCCAGCGCCAGCAGCAGCCCCGCGCGGCGCATCATGTCCTGGGCGTCGCGCAGTTCCTTCGGCGGCTTGTTCTCGGGGTCGGACCACAGCATGGTTCCGATGGTGCTCCGGGCACGGCCGCGGCGCCTGAGTACGCGTACTCAAGCGCCGCTCCGCGGCCCGCCGTCAGGAGGGCCAGTACGTCCGCGCCCAGGACCGGGGCCCCGGCCTGAGCGCGCCGCGGCGGGCGATCCGCCCCGGGTCGGACCACTGCTCGGGCGGCAGCGGCGCACCGGACCGCGGTGCGGCCACCGCCGCGGCACGCGCCCGGACCACGGCGAGGGCCGCGGCCAGTTCCTCCGGGGTCGGATTGCCCCGTACGACCTTGATCATGGTGGCTCCCGGGTGCTCAGAGGGGGATGTTGCCGTGCTTCTTCGGCGGCAGCGACTCGCGCTTCGTACGGAGCTGGCGCAGGCCCTTCACGAGGTGCGCCCGGGTGTCGGACGGCATGATCACCGCGTCGACGTAGCCGCGTTCCGCCGCGACGTACGGGTTGAGCAGCGCGTCCTCGTAACCGGTCATCAGCTCGGCGCGGGTGGCCTCGGGGTCCTCGGCGGCGGCGATCGTGCGGCGGTGCAGGATGTTCACCGCGCCCTGCGCGCCCATCACCGCGATCTGCGCGGTCGGCCACGCCAGGTTCAGGTCGGCGCCCAGGTGCTTGGAGCCCATGACGTCGTAGGCGCCGCCGAACGCCTTGCGGGTGATGACGGTGATCAGCGGGACGGTGGCCTCGGCGTACGCGTAGATGAGCTTCGCGCCGCGGCGGATGATGCCGCCGTACTCCTGGTCGACGCCCGGCAGGAAGCCGGGCACGTCGACGAAGGTGACGACCGGCACGTTGAAGGCGTCGCAGGTGCGGACGAAGCGCGCGGCCTTCTCGGACGCGTTGATGTCCAGACAGCCGGCGAACTGCATCGGCTGGTTGGCGACGATGCCCACCGGGTAGCCCTCGACGCGGCCGAAGCCGGTGACGATGTTCGGCGCGAACAGGGCCTGCGTCTCCAGGAACTCGCCTTCGTCGAGCACGTGCTCGATGGCGGTGTGCATGTCGTACGGCTGGTTCGCCGAGTCCGGGATGAGCGTGTCGAGTTCACGGTCCTCGTCCGTCGTCGCGAGGTCCGCCTCCTCCGGGAAGGCCGGGGCCTCGGAGAGGTTGTTCGACGGGAGGTAGGACAGCAGGGACTTGACGTACTCGATGGCGTCCTTCTCGTCGCCCGCCATGTGGTGGGCCACGCCCGACGTGGTGTTGTGGGTGCGGGCGCCGCCCAGTTCCTCGAAGCCGACGTCCTCGCCGGTGACCGTCTTGATGACGTCGGGCCCGGTGATGAACATGTGCGAGGTCTGGTCGACCATGACCGTGAAGTCGGTGATCGCGGGGGAGTAGACCGCCCCGCCCGCGCACGGCCCGACGATCAGGGAGATCTGCGGGACGACCCCCGAGGCGTGGACGTTGCGGCGGAAGATCTCGGCGAACAGCCCGAGGGCGACGACGCCCTCCTGGATGCGGGCCCCGCCCCCGTCGTTGATGCCGATGACCGGGCAGCCGGTCTTCATCGCGAAGTCCATGACCTTCACGATCTTCTCTCCGTAGACCTCGCCCAGCGAGCCGCCGAAGATGGTGAAGTCCTGCGAGTACACGCAGACGGGCCGGCCGTCGACCGTGCCGTACCCGGTGACGACCCCGTCGCCGTACGGGCGGTTCTTCTCGATGCCGAAACTGGTCGACCGGTGCCGCGCGAACTCGTCGAGCTCCACGAAGGAACCCTCGTCGAGCAGCAGCCCGACCCGCTCACGGGCTGTCAGCTTGCCCTTCGCGTGCTGCTTCTCGACGGCACGGGCGGAACCCGCGTGCGTGGCCTCTTCGATACGGCGCTGCAGGTCCGCGATCTTGCCCGCGGTGGTGTGGATGTCGCTCTGCGGCTCGGACATCGGGTGGCGGCTCCCTGTCTGTCACGGGACGGCCGGTCCACCGGGTCAAGGTGATGGACCGGTACGTGCTCGACGGCGCCCTGCTCGTCGGCGGGTGGATGCTACTGACCCGTAGCGTATCGGCGTGGATACCGTTCGGCAGTGCGTCGTTTGACACACCTAATCTGGGTTGCATGACACCTCCCGATGCGCCGCACAACCGCTGGTCGGACCTCGACAGGCCGCCCCTGAACGCCGCGGCGCTGCGCCGCGGGCTGCTGAAGCCGGGCAGCCTGTGGACCTCGCTCGACATCGTCGACGCGACCGGTTCCACCAACTCCGACCTCGCGGCCCGGGCCGCCGGCGGCGGTCTGGCCGAAGGGACGGTGCTCGTCGCCGAGGAGCAGACCGCGGGCCGCGGCCGGCTCGACCGCAGCTGGACGGCACCGCCCCGCTCCGGCCTCTTCCTCTCCGTCTACCTGACCCCCGGCGGCGTCCCGGCCGAGCGGTGGGGATGGCTGCCGCTGCTCGCGGGTGTCGCCGCCGCCACCGGCCTCGCGCAGTCGGCCGGCGTCGACATGGCACTGAAATGGCCCAACGACCTCCTGGTGACGATCGGCGGCACGGAACGCAAGACCGGGGGCATCCTCGCCGAACGCGCCGGGGAGGGCGTCGTCATCGGCATCGGCCTCAACGTCTCGCTGCGCGCGGCCGAGCTGCCCGCCCCGCACGCCGGTTCGCTGGCGCTCGCCGGAGCGGTCTCCACCGACCGCGAGACCTTGCTCCGGGCCGTCCTGCGCTCGCTGGAACAGTGGTACGGGCAGTGGCGCGAGGCCGACGGCGACGCCGCCGCGAGCGGGCTCCAGGCGGCCTACGCGGCGGGCTGCGCCACGCTCGACCGGCGGGTGCGGGCCGAGCTGCCCGGCGACCGGTCCCTCATCGGTGAGGCCGTCGCGATCGACGGGGACGGACGCCTCGTGCTGGCCACGGGCGACGGCCTCCAGGAACCCGTCTCGGCCGGCGACATCGTCCACCTGCGCGGGGAGGAGGGCGGGCTCACCTGATCCGTGCCCCCGCACATACGGGTGATGTCACCCGCGACCTGCCCGCGACCGCGCCACCGGGGACGTGAGCCAGGGCACACCTGCCGTATCGTTGAGGCGATCCAGCGACAGATCGGCAGGGCAGTGCGCAGGGAACGGGCAGGAGGCGGCCGGTGACCGTCGACGACACGAACTCCGACGACGGCGCGGAGCCCTCGTCGGGACCGTCCGTCCACTCGACACCGCATCACGAGGTCGACCACACGGCCGAACCGAGCGACGACCCGCTCGCCATCCGGCTGGAGGCCCTGATCCTGGGGGCCGACCGCCACTACACGCCGTTCCAGGCGGCCCGGACCGCCGGTGTCTCCATGGACCTGGCGTCCCGCTTCTGGCGGGCCATGGGCTTCGCCGACATCGGGCAGGCCAAGGCGCTCACCGAGGCCGACGTCCTGGCGCTGCGCCGGCTCGCCGGTCTGGTCGAGGCCGGGCTGCTGAGCGAGCCGATGGCGATCCAGGTGGCCCGCTCGACCGGGCAGACCACCGCCCGGCTCGCCGAGTGGCAGATCGACTCCTTCCTGGAGGGCCTGACCGAGCCGCCCGAGCCGGGAATGACCCGGACCGAGGTCACCTATCCGCTGGTCGAGCTGCTCCTGCCCGAGTTGCAGGAGTTCCTGGTCTACGTGTGGCGGCGCCAGCTCGCCGCCGCCACCGGCCGGGTCGTGCAGGCGGCGGACGACGAGGAGATGGTCGACCGGCGGCTCGCGGTGGGCTTCGCCGACCTCGTCGGCTTCACCCGCCTGACCAGACGGCTGGAGGAGGAGGAGCTCGGCGAACTGGTCGAGGCCTTCGAGACCACCTCGGCGGACCTGGTCGCCGCGCACGGCGGACGGCTCATCAAGACCCTCGGCGACGAGGTCCTGTTCGCCGCGGACGACGCGGGCACGGCGGGCGAGATAGCGCTCCGGCTGGTCGAGGCGATGGCGCAGGACACGACGATGCCCTCGCTGCGGGTCGGCATCGCGTTCGGCACGGTCACCACGCGCATGGGCGACGTGTTCGGCACGACGGTGAACCTGGCCAGCCGGCTGACGTCGATAGCGCCCAAGGACGCGGTGCTGGTCGACGGGGCGTTCGCCGCGGAACTGATCCGCACCGGCGACGCCCCCGCCTCCGAGGCCGAGGAGACCGCCGCCGCGGCGGAGCGGGCACGGCTGGCGGGCGAGGCGGGCCGCCGCCAGGACACCGAGCCTCCGCTGCCGACGTACCGCTTCGGGCTCCAGCCGATGTGGCAGCGCCCGGTGCGGGGGCTGGGCGTGGTCGAGCCGTGGCTGCTCGCCCGGCGCGGCAAGCCGTCGTCCTGACCCGGCGCGACGGGCCCGGCGGGGCCGCACCCTAGGATCCCGGTAACGCTCGTCAACCGGAGGGGTGCAGTCATGGGTGTCACGTCCGAGCAGAGGTTCGGGGAATTCGTCGTCGTACGCCGCCACGGGGACCAGGGGCACGTGGCGGAGCTCGTACTGGACCGGCCCGCGGCGATGAACGCCGTGAGCACCGCGATGGCGCGCGCCCTCGCCGGGGCCTGCGCCGCGCTCGGGGCCGACCCGGGGGTGCGGGCCACCGTGCTCACCTCCACCCACGAGCGGGCCTTCTGCGTGGGCGCGGACCTCAAGGAGCGGAACTCCCTCACCGACGCCGAGCTCGTGCGCCAGCGGCCCACGGCGAGGGCCGCCTACACCGGCGTGCTGGAGCTGCCCATGCCGGTCGTCGCCGCCGTGCACGGGTACGCCCTCGGCGGCGGCTTCGAGCTCGCGCTGGCCTGCGACGTGATCGTGGCCGACCGCACGGCCGTGGTCGGCCTTCCCGAGGTGTCCGTCGGCGTCATCCCGGGCGGCGGCGGTACGCAGCTGCTGCCCCGCAGGGTCGGCGCGGCGCGCGCCGCCGAGCTGGTCTTCACCGCCCGGCGCCTGGAGGCCGCCGAGGCGCGCGAGCTGGGGCTGGTCGACGAACTGGTGGAGGCGGGCCGGGACCGCGAGGAGGCCCTGGCCCTCGGCGGCCGGATCGCGGCGAACTCCCCGGTGGGCCTGCGGGCCGCCAAGCGTGCCCTGCGGCTGGGGCAGGGGCTGGACCTGCGGGCCGGTCTGGAGGTGGAGGACGCCGCGTGGCGGTCCGTGGCCTTCTCCGGCGACCGGGCCGAGGGCGTCGCCGCGTTCAACGAGAAGCGGAAGCCCGACTGGCCCGGCGAGTGACCCGGTGAGCCATCCGAAGATCATCAGCGCTGCCAACTGATCAAATCGTCACAGACCTACCTAAGCTGGGGCGATGGGCGGTGATGATGCGCGGCTGCGCGCCGTGGTTGCGCTGGCACAGACGATGGCGGCGGCCTACACGCCGCGCGAGTCCTGGCATGCCGCGGCGGTGGGGGCGTGCGAGGCGCTGGGAGGCAGCTTCGCCGCCCTCTCCGTGTGGGAACGGGACCGGGGCAGGCTGCGCGTGCTGGTGAACGCGGGCGAGCGGGCCGAGGGGGAGGAGGAGTTCCCCGAGTGCGAGGCCTACCCGGTGCACCAGTTCCCGGAGATCACCGAGTTCCTGCACGAGCGGTGGGCGGGCGGCGGTGAGCCCGACGCCTGGGTGGAGACCGCCGACGGCGCCCCCGGGGCGGGCGCCCCGGCCCGCGGGGCCCGCCCGTACTGCCACCAGCGGGTGGCGGCGCTGCGCCGGAGGGGGCGGGGCTGCTGTGTGGTCGCGCCGATCGTGCTGCACGGGCGCGCCTGGGGGGAGCTGTACGTGGCCCGGCCCTCGGGCGCCCCGGTCTTCGACCGGGACGACGCCGACTTCGCGACCGTACTGGCCGCCGTCGTCGCCGCGGGCATCGCGCAGACCGAACGGCTGGAGGAGGTCCGCAAGCTGGCCTTCACGGACCCGCTGACCGGTTTGGCGAACCGCAGGGCGGTGGATCTCCGCCTCGACGAGGCGGTGGACCTGTACCGGACCGAGGGGGTCGTGGTCAGCCTGGTCGTCTGCGATCTGAACGGCCTCAAGGAGGTCAACGACACGCACGGCCACGCGGTCGGCGACCGGCTGCTGGAACGTTTCGGCTCGGTGCTCTCCCTCTGCGGCGCGATGCTCCCCGGCGCCCTGTCCGCGCGCCTGGGCGGGGACGAGTTCTGCCTGCTGGCCGTGGGGCCCCCGGCGGACGACGTGGTCCGGGTGTCCGAGGAGCTGTGCGCGCGGGCGGTCGTCCTGGACCCCGGCAACGGCGTCGCCTGCGGGGTCGCGTCCACCGGGGACGAGATCGGGCCCGTGCGGTCCGCGCGCCGGCTCTTCCGGCTGGCGGACGCCGCCCAGTACCAGGCCAAGGCGGCCCGCTCCGGGCGGCCGGTCGTCGCGGGGCGCGACGGCGAGGTGATCCGGCTCGCCGACTCCCCGCCCCGGTCGCCGCACGACCGCCGCGGGCTGCGCGGCAATCCGCCGGGCGGCGACGGGTAAGGGGTCAACCGCACGACCACTGATGACATGAACGGTTTCAGTCCGTAGGGTTCTGAATATGGATATGCATACAGTCGTGGTGGGGACGTCCGGCACCACCGCCGAGGACGTCGTCGCCGTGGCCCGGCAGGGCGCCCGGGTCGAGCTCTCCGCCGCCGCCGTCGAGGCGCTCTCCGCCGCACGCGAGGTCATCGACGCCCTCGCCGCCAGGCCCGAGCCGGTCTACGGGGTCTCCACCGGCTTCGGCGCCCTCGCCAGCCGGCACATCAGCCCCGAACTGCGGGCGCAGTTGCAGCGCAACATCGTCCGCTCGCACGCGGCGGGCATGGGCCCGCACGTCGAACGCGAGGTCGTCCGCGCGCTGATGTTCCTGCGGCTCAAGACGCTCGCCTCGGGCCACACCGGCGTACGCCCCGAGGTCGCGCGGACCATGGCCGACGTGCTCAACGCGGGCATCACCCCCGTCGTCCACGCCTACGGCTCGCTCGGCTGCTCCGGCGACCTCGCGCCGCTCTCGCACTGCGCCCTGACCCTGATGGGAGAGGGCGAGGCCGAGGGCTCCGACGGCGTCGTGCGGCCGGCCGGCGAACTCCTCGCGGCGCACGGCATCACCCCCGTCGAGCTGCGCGAGAAGGAGGGCCTCGCCCTCCTCAACGGCACCGACGGCATGCTGGGCATGCTGGTGATGGCCCTCGCCGACCTGGAGAACCT
Source organism: Streptomyces sp. NPDC058008 (assembly GCF_042886395.1). NCBI lineage: Bacteria > Bacillati > Actinomycetota > Actinomycetes > Kitasatosporales > Streptomycetaceae > Streptomyces > Streptomyces sp. NPDC058008. Next base: position 37,261 of record NZ_JBHVQX010000002.1, read on the forward strand.
CTACACCAGCGCGGACATCACCGCCGCGCTCTCCCTGGAGGCGCTCCTCGGCACGGACCGGGTCCTCGCCCCGGAGCTCCACGCCATCCGCCCGCACCCCGGCCAGGGCGTCTCCGCCGGCAACATGCTGCGGGTGCTCGCCGGGTCCGGCCTCACCGGCCACCACCAGGACGCCGCCCCCCGGGTCCAGGACGCCTACTCGGTGCGCTGCGCGCCCCAGGTGAACGGCGCCGGCCGGGACACCCTCGCGCACGGGCGGCTCGTCGCCGACCGCGAACTGGCCGCGGCCGTCGACAATCCGGTCGTGCTGCCCGGGGGCAGGGTGGAGTCCAACGGGAACTTCCACGGAGCCCCCGTCGCCTACGTCCTCGACTTCCTGGCCATCGTCGCCGCCGACCTCGGGTCGATCACCGAGCGCCGCACCGACCGGCTGCTCGACAAGAACCGCTCGCACGGCCTGCCGCCGTTCCTCGCCGACGACGCCGGCGTCGACTCCGGGCTGATGATCGCCCAGTACACCCAGGCCGCCCTGGTCAGCGAGCTGAAGCGGCTCGCGGTCCCGGCGTCCGTCGACTCGATCCCGTCCTCCGCGATGCAGGAGGACCACGTCTCCATGGGCTGGTCGGCCGCGCGGAAGCTCCGGGAATCCGTCGACGGGCTCACGCGGATCGTCGCCGTCGAGCTGTACGCCGCCACGCGCGCCGTCGAACTGCGCGTCGCCGAGGGGCTGACCCCCGCACCCGCGTCCCGGGCCGTCATCGCGGCGCTGCGGGCCGCCGGGGTCCAGGGGCCGGGCCCCGACCGCTTCCTCGCCCCGGACCTGGAGGCCGCCGACCGTTTCGTACGCGAGGGCAGGCTGGTCGAGGCCGTGGAGGGCGTGACCGGCCCGCTGGCCTGACCTCCCGCGGTGGGGGCCGGTACGCCGGCCCCCACCCGCCTCAGAGGCCGGTGACCGGCGTGCCGCCCCGGCGGACCGAGTACGCCACGAACCCCGCGCCGACGCACAGCGAGGCGGTGCCGCCGATCAGGTACGGCGTCGTGTCCGTCCCCGTGCCCGTGTCGGCCAGCCTCGCCCCGGAGGCGGACTCCCCGGCCGCGGACGCCTGCCGCACCCCGGTCGCGGATGCCTGCCGGACCCCGGTGGAGGTCGCGGCGGACGTGCCGGCGGGGCCCTCCTCGCCGGTCGCGTTGGCGGAGGGGACGAACCAGAGAGCACAGAGCAGGGTGCCTGCCGCGGTGGTGGTCAGCAGCGTGCGACGAGCCATGGACACAGAATCGATCCCCTTGCGACAACCATCAGTTAGCCCTGCGGGCCGATGCTAAGCAAAGCAGCGGGTCGGAGGAAAGTCAGGGCTCCGGGGAGCCTTACGCTCCCCCTCATGAGCACTTCGACGACACCCTCATTTGTTCGGCTTCGCGTGGAGATGGTGCTGGAGATCAGCGACGCGGACGCCCTGACCGGCACGGCACTGGAGAGCATCGCCGCCGATTTCGCCTCCTCCGGCTCCTCCGCCGACGAGTCCCCGGAGGAGCGCGTGCATGCGGAGGAGACGGTCAGGGAAGACGCAGCGGAGGCCGTCGCCTCGCTGATCGACCCGTTCGATCTGATCAGCCAGGTGCCCGGGGTCGAGCTCGCCCAGGCCTCCTGGAGCAGCGAGACGATCGACTACGACCCCGACGCCGAGGACTGGGCCGCAGGAGAGGACGGGGACCAGGAGTACTACGGGATCGAGGACAATGAGACCGACGACGAAGAAGGCGGCGGGAACACGGAACGCTGACGCCCGCGGGGCACTCCTCGGAGACGGCGGGAACCGCCGTGGACCCGGGCGCGTCGATGAGTGGTGTTCCCCACATCTTCGCGGGATGTGGAACGGAAGACCCGCTCGAGGTGTTCTTGGAACATTGACGGGGGATCGCCGTCCGGCGACCCTGTCCGGGGATCTTGGGGAATCGGCAACGATGGAGAAGCGTGTGATGACGGACAGCAAGCGGCGCCGGGGCCTGATGGCCGCCTCCGCACTGCTCGGCGGCGTGCTGGTGCTTTCGGCCTGCAGCGACGACGGCGGAAGCACGGGTGCCAGCGCCGACGGCTCGAAGACGTCACAGGCGCAGGTCGACGAGGCCGCGGCCAAGGACACCTCCGAGGCCCAGATAACGATCGCGCCGAAGAACGGCGCGACGAACGCGAGCATCAACAGCGCCGCGATGGTCACCGTCGCCAAGGGCAAGCTCACCGAGGTCACCATGACCACGGCGGACGGCACGGCCGTCGAGGGCACCCTGGCGTCCGACGGCTCCAGCTGGAAGCCCAGCGGCCAGCTCGAGCGCTCGACGACGTACAAGATCAGCGCCACCGCGGCCGACTCCAAGGACCGGCAGGCCCACGCCAACAGCTCCTTCACCACGGTCTCGCCCGAGAACAGCTTCATCGGGAACTTCACGCCCGAGGACGGTTCCACCGTCGGCGTCGGCATGCCCGTCTCGATCAACTTCAACAAGGCGATCACCAACCGGAAGGCCGTCCAGGACGGCATCAAGGTGACGTCGAGCAGCGGCCAGGAGGTCGTCGGGCACTGGTTCAACAACCAGCGCCTGGACCTGCGCCCCGAGAACTACTGGCAGGGCGGCTCCACGGTCACCCTGAAGCTGTCCCTGGACGGCGTCGAGGGCGCCGACGGCGTCGTCGGCGTCCAGCAGAAGACGGTCACCTTCAAGGTCGGCCGCAACCAGGTCTCCACCGTGGACGCCAAGGCGCACACCATGACCGTCACCCGTGACGGCAAGACGGTCAAGACCATCCCGATCTCCGCCGGATCCTCCGACAACCCGACGTACAACGGCCAGATGGTGATCTCCGAGAAGTTCAAGGAGACCCGCATGGACGGTTCGACGGTCGGCTTCACGGACGACGACGGCAAGGGCGAGTACGACATCAAGGACGTCCCGCACGCCATGCGGCTGTCCACGTCGGGCACCTTCATCCACGGCAACTACTGGGGCGCCAAGTCGATCTTCGGCAGCGCGAACACCAGCCACGGATGCGTCGGCCTGTCCGACACCAAGGGCGCCGGCGACTCGAACACCCCGGCCGCCTGGCTCTACGACAACTCGATGATCGGCGACGTGGTCGTCGTCACGAACTCCCCGGACAAGACCATCGCCCCCGACAACGGCCTCAACGGCTGGAACATGAACTGGTCGGAGTGGACGGCGGGTTCCGCCGCCTGACGCCGAGCACGCCCCTTCCCCCCGGAGGCGGCGGCACCCGGAACCTTCCGGGCGCCGCCGCCTCCGGCGTAGGCGCTCCGGCAGCGTTCTCATCCAGCTCTCATCGCAGCCTTAACTCCTCATCACGCCCGCTCCATATCTTCGCGCCATGTTCTTCACCTACCTCCGGCGCGAGCTGCGCCGCCGCAGAAAGGCGGCGCTCGTCGTCGCCTCGGGGCTCGCCCTCGGCATTGCGCTCGTCATCATCGTCAGCTCGGTCTCCTCCGGCATGAGCAAGGCCCAGGACAAGGTCCTGGAATCGCTGTACGGCCTGGGCACGGACATGACGGTGACCAAGGCCGCGGCCGCACCGGGATCCGGCGGCACCGAGCGCCCCCGGTTCGAGTTCGACGCCAAGGACGACGACGACGCGACCCAGAGCACCGACCGGGTCATGGTCCAGGGCTTCCAGACACTGGCCGCCGGCACCGTCGGCAAGGTCGGCGAGCAGGACGGCGTCGCGGACGCCGTCGGCGGGCTGAGCCTGACGGTCATGAAGGTCGACGGGCAGTTCAAGCGCGGCGAGTTCAAGCAGGACGGGAGCTCCGGGCAGGGCCAGGGCGGACCCGGCGGCGGCCAGGGCGGCGGCCAGCCGCAGGGCCGGGTCGAGGGCGGCGGAGCCTCCTTCGACGTCAACTCCTTCACCGTGTACGGCACCGACGTCACCCAGCAGGACCTCGGCCCGCTGACCTCGTCCAAGGTCACCTCCGGCCGCACCTTCAAGGCCACGGAGACCGACGCCGAGGTCGCGGTGGTCGACTCCGCCTACGCCAAGGAGAAGGAACTCGCGGTCGGCAAGACCGTCACCATCTCCGGCACCGCCTACGCGATCGTGGGCGTCTCCACGGCGGACAGCGGCGACGCCGCCGCCAACGTCTACATCCCGCTGAAGCAGGCGCAGACCGTCGCCGACGCCAAGGACAAGATCACCACGGTCTACGTCCAGGCCGCCGACTCCCAGCAGATCGACACCGTCAAGGCCGCCATCCAGAAGAACATCTCCGGCACGACGGTCACCACCTCCGCCGACCTCGCCGACACGGTGTCCGGCTCCCTCTCCACCGCCTCCGACCTGGCCTCCAGCGTCGGCAAGTGGCTCTCCGTCGCGGTCCTCGTCGCCGCGTTCCTCGTCGCGGGCCTGCTGACGTCCTCGGCGGTCAGCCGCCGGGTGCGGGAGTTCGGCACCCTCAAGGCCCTCGGCTGGAAGAGCGGACGCGTCACCCGCCAGGTCATCGGCGAGGCCCTCGTCAACGGCCTGATGGGCGGAGTCCTCGGTATCGCCATCGGCCTCGCCGGCGCGTACGCCGTGACCGCCATCAGCCCCACCCTCACCGCCCAGCTCGGCTCCACGGGCGGCGGCGGAGGCGGCGGTGGCATGGGCGGCGGCCCGATGGGCGGTGGCGGCCCCGGCCGCCAGACGGCGGCCAAGACCCTCGACATCGCGCTCACCGCACCGGTCTCCCTCACCACGATCCTCGTCGCCGTCGCCCTCGCGGTGGCCGGCGGACTCGTCGCGGGAGCCTTCGGCGGCTGGCGGGCCTCCCGGCTGCGCCCGGCCGACGCCCTGCGCCGCGTCGCCTGACCCCGCCCCGCCCCTCCCCTTCCGTACGTAGCAGCAGGAGTCCACACGTGTACCAGCTCAAGGGCGTCACCAAGCGCTACATGCGCGGCAAGAACCCCGTCGACGCGCTCGCCGGTGTCGACCTGACCATCGAGGACGGCGGCAGGCTCGTCATCCAGGGCCCGACCGGCGGAGGCAAGTCCACCCTCCTCCAGATGCTCGGCGGGCTGGACCGGCCCACGTCCGGCACCGTCGAGCTCGACGGCGTCGACCTCGCCGGACTCCCGGAGTCCCGCCTCACCAAGGTCAGGGCCGAGTCCATCGGCTTCGTCTTCCAGAGCTTCAACCTGATCCCGACGCTCACCGCCCAGGAGAACGTCGAGACCGCGCTGGTTCCCCTCGGCCTCGGGGCGAGGTCCCGCCGTGAACGCGCCGCGGAGGCCCTGGAGTCGGTGGGCCTCGGCGACCGGCCCACCCACCTGCCCAGCGAGATGTCCGGCGGTCAGCAGCAGCGCGTCGCCATCGCCCGCGCCCTGGTCAAGCGGCCGAAGGTGCTCCTCGCCGACGAACCGACCGGCAACCTCGACGAGTCCATGCGCGACGAGATCATGGAACTGCTCGACGGGCTGTGGAAGGAGCACGGACTGACCTTCGTGATGGTCACGCACGACAGCTCCCTCGCCCGCAAGGCGCCCCGGGTGGCGACGATCCGCAAGGGCAAGGTCACCGTGACGGAGAACGCGGCCGCCTGAGCGGCAGGGCGCGGACCTCACAGCCGTCCTCCTCCGGCTGTGAGGTTCGCCACCCGCACGGCCCCGCGGCGCGGGCGCCGTGCGGCCCCCCGGCCCCGGCGGGAACGGGCACGGACGGGCCGGGGCGCGTCCACCGGGGCGGCCGGCCGTGGCCACTATGTGGATGTCGTCCGGGCAAGGCGGGGCCGCACTGCGAGACTTGCCGGGTGCAGCGGCCCCCACGGGCCGGTGGCGCCTCCGGGGACAGGGAGCGCCGACGCGCATGAGCCCACCCACGGAAGGTCTTGATCAGATGCCGGCCAGTTCCGACTCCCTCACCCCGCGCACCGCCGAGAACCGTGTCATCGAGCCGCTGTACGCGGAGATCCTGCGGCGCAACCAGGGCGAGGGCGAGTTCCACCAGGCGGTGCGCGAGGTCCTCGAAACCCTGGGCCCCGTGCTGGCCCGGCGCCCGGAGTTCGTCGACGCCCGCATCATCGAGCGGATCTGCGAGCCCGAGCGCCAGCTCATCTTCCGGGTGCCGTGGTCGGACGACGCCGGTGACATCCACGTCAACCGCGGATTCCGCGTCGAGTTCTCCAGCTCGCTCGGCCCGTACAAGGGCGGGCTGCGCTTCCACCCCTCCGTCAACCTCGGCATCGTGAAGTTCCTCGGCTTCGAGCAGATCTTCAAGAACGCCCTCACCGGCATGCCGATCGGCGGCGGCAAGGGCGGCGCCGACTTCGACCCCAAGGGCCGGTCGGACGCCGAGGTCATGCGGTTCTGCCAGTCGTTCATGACGGAACTCCACCGCCACCTCGGCGAGTACACCGACGTCCCCGCCGGTGACATCGGCGTCGGCGGCCGGGAGATCGGCTACCTCTTCGGCCAGTACAAGCGGATCACCAACCGCTACGAGTCCGGCGTGCTCACCGGCAAGGGCCTCGGCTGGGGCGGCGCCCAGGCCCGCACCGAGGCGACCGGTTACGGCTGCGTCCTCTTCACCGCCGAGATGCTCCGGGTGCGCGGCGAGTCCCTCGACGGCCAGCGCATCGCGGTGTCCGGCTCCGGCAACGTCGCGATCTACGCCGTCGAGAAGGCCCAGCAGCTCGGCGCGACCGTCGTGACCTGCTCCGACTCGGGCGGCTACGTCGTCGACGAGAAGGGCATCGACCTCGGTCTGCTCAAGGAGGTCAAGGAGACCGGCCGCGGCCGGATCTCCGAGTACGCCGAGCGGCGCGGCGGGCACGTGCGGTACGTCGAGGGCACGGGCGTGTGGAACGTCCCCGTCGACGTGGCCCTGCCCTGCGCCACCCAGAACGAACTCCACGAGGCGGACGCCGTCGCCCTCGTACGCAACGGGGTGAAGGCGGTCGCCGAGGGCGCCAACATGCCGACCACCCCCGAGGCCGTCCAGGTCCTCCAGAAGGCGGGCGTCGCCTTCGCCCCCGGCAAGGCGGCCAACGCGGGCGGTGTGGCCACCAGCGCCCTGGAGATGCAGCAGAACGCGTCCCGCGACTCGTGGACCTTCGCCCACACCGAGGAGCGGCTCGCGCAGATCATGCGCCACATCCACGACTCGTGCCACACGACGGCCGAGAAGTACGGCAGCCCGGGCAACTACGTGGCCGGCGCGAACATCGCGGGCTTCGAGATCGTCGCGGAGGCGATGCTGGCCCAGGGCCTGATCTGACCTGCCGCGCCGCACCGCCCGGGGGACCGCCCCGGGCCGTGCGGCGCACGGCGTCCGTCCGCCCCCGGGCAGCCGCCGGTTCCGCCCGTCCGCCCGCGGCGGGGAGGCGACCGCCCTTCTGCCGACAGCAGATCCGCCCGGCGCGCGGGCACTTCCCCTCCCGTACCGGGCCCGCCGCTCCTACGCTGGGGCGATGAGCAGCCCCGCGACCGGCCGAGCCCGTGTCATCCCCCTGCGCCCCGTCCCCGCGACCCCCGCCCCCAGGGAGCCCCTCTGGCGGGACGTCGTCGGGGACGTGCTGCGCCGTGAGCGGCTCGCGCAGAAGCGGACCCTCAAGGACGTGTCCGAGGCCGCCCGTATCTCCATGCCGTACCTCTCCGAGGTCGAGCGCGGCCGCAAGGAGGCCTCGTCGGAGGTCCTCGGGGCGGCTGCCCGTTCGCTCGGGCTCGGCCTGGCGGACGTGCTGTCCCTGGCACAGGACGAGCTCGCCCGCCGCGGCGCGCCCTCCCGTACGTCCCCGGTCCGCGCCTCGACGGTCGAGGTGCGACTGGCCGCCTGATCTCCCCGCGCGGGCGGACGGGGCGTTCGTCAGGCGGCGGCCACCGGGGCCCGTCGGCTGAGGACCTCGTCCGCGAGCCCGTACTCCACCGCCTCCCGCGCCGTGAAGAACCGGTCCCGGTCGGTGTCCGCCCGCAGGGTCGCGGCGTCGTGGGGTGTGTGCCGGGCCAGGACCTCCTCGACCTGCGAGCGGATCCTGAGCATCTCCCGCGCGTGCAGCCGCAGATCGGACACCGTGCCCTGCTGTCCGCCGCTGGCCGGCTGGCCCAGCAGCACCCGGGAGTGCTCCAGGACGAACCGCCGCCCGGGGTCCCCGCCGGCCAGGAGCACCGCCGCGGTCGACGCGGCCTGGCCCACGCAGAACGTCGCGATGGGCGCCGAGACGAAGCTCATCGTGTCGTAGATCGCCATGAGCGAGGTGAACGAGCCGCCGGGCGAGTTGAGGTAGACCGCGATCTCTGCCCCCGGACTCGCCGACTCCAGGTGGAGCAACTGGGCGATGACGACGTTGGCGACCCCGTCGTCGATCTCCGTACCGATGAAGACGATCCGCTCGGACAGGAGCCGGCTGAAGACGTCGTAGGACCGTTCCCCCTGCGGGGTGCGCTCGACGACGTTCGGAATCGTGTACTGGCCCATGTCAGAGTCCCATCCGTCGTCGCGAGCCGGCCGGGCGGACGTCGGCGAGCGACTCGACGACGTGATCGACCATGCCGTACGCCTTCGCCTCCTCCGCCGTGAACCAGCGGTCCCGGTCGCCGTCCCGGGAGATCGTCTCCGCGGACTGCCCTGTGTGGGCCGCCGTGATCCGCTCGACGGCCCGCTTCGTGAACTCGAGGTTCTCCGCCTGGATCGCGATGTCGGAAGCGCTGCCGCCGATGCCGGCCGACGGCTGGTGCATCATGATCCGCGCGTTCGGCAGGGCGAACCTCTTGCCCGCGGTCCCGACGGTGAGCAGGAACTGCCCCATGGACGCGGCGAACCCCATGGCGAGGGTGGAGACGTCGTTCGGGACGAGCCGCATCGTGTCGTAGATGGCCAGCCCCGCCGTCACGGAGCCGCCGGGGCTGTTGACGCAGAGGCTGATGTCGGTGCGCGGGTCCTCGGCGGACAGGAGCAGCAGTTGCGCGCAGACCCGGTTCGCCGAGACCTCGTCCACCTGGGTGCCCAGGAACACGATCCGCTGGGCGAGGAGCCGGGCCGCGAGATGGTCGTCGAACCGTGTCGCCGGTGTGTCCTCTTCGGCGGCGCGTGGGCGGGCAGCGGGGTGGGGCGACATCGGACCTCCCGGTGGTGGGGCGGCCGGTACGGCCGCGTTCCCTCCACTCTTGGCCCACCGGGGCCCCCGCATCACCGATCTCTGCCCGCGGCGGATTCGCCGCGGGCAGAGCGGCCGTCTACTTCACCGCGACCGCGTCACCGGTGGAGACGACCTTCATGGTCGTCGTCGTACCGAGGAACGCCCAGCGCCAGCTGCCCGACGCGGAGGCCTTCACGGTCGTCCGCAGGTTGCCCCTGCCGTCCGTCGTCGCCGTCTTGACCGTGCGGTACGAGCCGCCGGGCTTCTTGTACTGCAGCTTCACCACCTGCCTGGTGAACCCGTGGTACCTGAGATCGGTCCAGTCGGCCCGGGACAGTGTGCCCACGACGGTGAGCGTTCCGCCCTTCCGCACCGGCTCGGGCGCCGCGTCCGTCGTCAGTGTCGCGGCGCGCTTCACCTTGAACGTGGCGATGCGGTCGGAGATCCAGTAGTCCTTGTCGTTGGCCTGGACCGTGGCGTTGACCTGCCAGGTCCCGGCCACCGCGTTGGCGTCCCAGCCCTCGTTGCCGCTTCCGTAGGAGTCGATCCACGACGGGTCGATCTCCATCGTCGCGGTGCACACGGACGTGGTGGAGCTGCTCCTCCTGCACGACGTGCCCAGGTACGACACCGGCCCGTGGGCGTTGGCCGTGTTGAAGGCGGACACGTGCGCCACGCCCTTCACACCCGAGTTGTCCTTGATCGTCATGACGATCGGGAACCGCTTCACGTTCTTGACGCCGACGATCACACTGCCGCCCGCGTTCACGACCGTCCTGACGACCCGGATGTCCCCCCGGCCCTCGGCGTGTGCGGCCGGAGCCGTCACCACCGCGGCGCCCACGGCCGCCACCGCCGCGAGTGCGGCGATCCCTCTGCGCATGTCCCACCCCTGTGTGTCCCCCCGCCCGCAACCGGGCGGGGGGACACAGTAGCGATCACGCGGCCACGGAGGCGCCCGGACTCCCGTCCGCGGACTCCGTGCGGCGGACGGGGCTCAGCTCTCCGTCGGCGCCGGGGCGATGCCCGTCGGGCAGGCACGGCCCCAGTTGGTCTCCGAGGGGGACTCCAGGGTGGCGCCGGTGCCGCCGATGCCGCAGTAACCGTCGGGGTTCTTGTCCAGGTACTGCTGGTGGTACGCCTCGGCGGGCCAGAACGTACGGCCCTGGGCCGGGAGGATCTCCGTGGTGATCGTGCCGAGACCGGCGCCGGTCAGCACCTGCTGGTACGCCTCACGGGACGCCTCCGCGGCCTCCGCCTGCTCGGGGGAGTGGGTGTAGAGGGCCGAGCGGTACTGCGTGCCCACGTCGTTGCCCTGGCGGAAGCCCTGGGTCGGGTTGTGGGACTCCCAGAACAGCTTCAGGAGATCCGCGTAGCTCACGGCCTTCGGGTCGAAGACGACACGGACCGCCTCGGTGTGACCGGTCAGGCCGGAGCAGGTCTCCTCGTACGACGGGTTCTCGGTGGAGCCGCCCTGGTAGCCGACGAGCGTCGTCCAGACGCCCTCCGTCTGCCAGAACTTGCGCTCGGCGCCCCAGAAACAGCCCAGCGCGAAGTCGGCGACCTCCAGGCCCTGCGGATACGGGCCGGTCAGCGGGTTGCCCAGCACCGTGTGGCGGGACGGCACCGTGAATTCGGGGGTGGGGCGGCCGCGCAGGGCCTCCTCGGGGGTGGGGAGCTGCGGGGTGCGGTGGGTCAGGAACATGCGGGGGCTCCTCCGGGGTCGGGGTTCGCTTCGTACAACGTCACGGGGGCGCCGCGGATTCCGGTGGACTGGGTGGGTCTCAGGCCGCCGGGGCCGGGGGGTCGCGGCGCTCATCGCCCTCGCGGCGCCCGTCACCCGCGCGGTCCGCGCCGGCCGGGTACTCGTAGGAGGCCAGGTAGTCGGCCGTCTTCCTGCGGGCCCGCAGCCAGAAGAAGACGGCGAGCCCCAGCAGGATCAGCGGGATCAGTCGTGCCATGGTGTGCCGGTCCAATCCGGAGGGCGGGTGTGCCGGGTCAGTGGAGCAGGGTCGCGGGGCTGCCGCCGTTCGCCTCGTACCCGGCGACGGCCAGCGCCCGGTACACCGTGTACTCGGCGGCCGGGTCGGGGTTCTGGGTCCAGGGCAGGGCGCCGACGTGGCCGTCGATGTGGACGAACTGGTGCATCGCCTCCGACCAGCGCTCCATGCGGACGAGGAAGAGGACCAGCAGGTGCCGGACGTGCGCGAGCACCGGGTCGTCGGCGCGGGCCGCGTGCACCGCGAACATCGCGCCCTCGACCGCCTTCGTCACGACCACGCTGCGGTAGAACCCCTGCACCAGATTGACCTCGGGCAGGTGCTCGTACAGTGCGAAGAGCGGCAGCGCGGCGAGCAGCGAGCCCTGCGGGGCGCGGGCGGCGGCAGCCGTGGCGAAGCGCTCGGCCTCCTCCCGGGAGCCGTGCCACTTCTCGCACCAGAAGTGCAGCGCCGCGATGTGCGCGCCCATGTGCCCCGGGGCCCGGTCGATGATCTTCGCCCAGGCCTGGTCGAACTGCTCGTGGGAGTAACCCAGGCCGCGCGCGACGGCCAGCTCCACGATGTAGGGGACGGGGTCGCCGGGAGCCAGCAGGGCCGCCTCACCGCAGACCGTACGGGCCTCCTCCAGGATGATGCGGAAGTCGTCCGTGCCCACCGTGCCGGTGCGCCACGCCTGCTGCACCAGGAACTCCGCGTGCACCGCCGCCGCGCCCGCGTCCTTCGGGGCCTCGGCGCGCCACGCCCTGAGCCACGCCCCGCCGGCGCCGGGCCGCTGCGCCAGCTCCAGGGAGGCCGCACCGGCGAAGGCCTGCACCCGCTGCCAGCGGATCTCGCTCTCCTTGGGCGTGCCCGCGAGCAGCTGGGAGGCCGCCTTCCAGCTCTGGGTGGCCTGGACGACGTCGAGGACGTCGAGCAGGTCCTGGTCGGGACCCGGCATCCGGACGTCGAGCTCCTCCTGGCGTGCGAAGCCGTACGTATCCGGGTCGGCCGCGTCGGGCGAACCGGGCGCGACCTGGCGGATACCGCCACGGCGACGCAGCATGATCGGGCCGACGACGGCGCCGAGCATGCACAGGGCGAGCAGGAACCACAGAATCTCCATGCGGTCCATTGTCCCCGGACGGGTAACCGGGCGGCGAGTGGCCCGTGACACCCCTCCTGACGAACTACGCTCGGGCCCCATGAGCGACCAGCACAGCTTCGAGACCCTTGCGATCCACGCCGGCAACACGGCGGATCCCCTCACCGGCGCGGTGGTCCCGCCGATCTACCAGGTGTCCACGTACAAGCAGGACGGCGTGGGCGGGCTGCGCGGCGGTTACGAGTACAGCCGCAGCGCCAACCCCACCCGCACCGCGCTGGAGGAGAACCTGGCGGCACTGGAGGGCGGCCGTCGCGGGCTCGCCTTCGCGTCGGGCCTCGCCGCGGAGGACTGCCTCCTGCGTACGCTGCTGACCCCCGGTGACCACGTCGTCATCCCGAACGACGCCTACGGCGGCACGTTCCGGCTGTTCGCCAAGGTGGCGTCGCGCTGGGGCGTGGAGTTCTCGGTCGCGGACACCTCGGACGTCGGCGCGGTGCGGGCCGCCCTCACCCCGCGCACCAAGGTGGTCTGGGTGGAGACGCCGTCCAACCCGCTGCTCGGCATCACCGACATCGCCGCCGTCGCCGGGGTGGCACGGCAGGCGGGCGCGCGGCTGGTCGTCGACAACACCTTCGCCAGCCCCTACCTCCAGCAGCCGCTCTCCCTCGGCGCCGACGTCGTGGTGCACTCCACCACGAAGTACATGGGCGGCCACTCGGACGTCGTCGGCGGCGCGCTCGTCGTCGGCGACCCGGGGCTGGCCGAGGAACTGGCCTACCACCAGAACGCGATGGGTGCGGTGGCCGGGCCGTTCGACGCGTGGCTGGTGCTGCGCGGCATCAAGACCCTGGCGGTCCGCATGGACCGCCACGACGAGAACGCGACGAAGGTCGCCGACCTGCTGACCCGGCACCCCAAGGTGACCCAGGTCCTCTACCCGGGGCTGCCGGAGCACCCGGGGCACGAGATCGCCGCCAAGCAGATGAAGGCCTTCGGCGGGATGGTGTCGTTCCGGGTCGCGGGCGGCGAGGAGGCGGCGGTGGAGGTCTGCAACCGCGCGAAGCTCTTCACGCTCGGGGAGTCGCTCGGGGGCGTCGAGTCGCTCCTGGAGCACCCGGGCCGCATGACGCACGCGTCCGCGGCGGGCTCCCCGCTGGAGGTGCCGGCCGACCTGGTCCGGCTCTCCGTCGGCATCGAGAACGCCGACGACCTGCTGGCCGACCTGACGCAGGCACTCGGCTGACGGGCGGCCCCTCCGGCGGCCGGGCGAGCCCCGGCCGCCGGAGGGGCACGCGGCGCTGTGCCGGGCGCACCGTGGCGGCGCCGGCCGTCCACCCGGCGGTTCCGCAGCCTCCCCCGCGTTCAGCAGATCCGGTCGAGGAACAGCGCCGCCGCGAACAGCGGTTCGCTGCCCCCGGCCCGCAGGCCGCGCGAGCGGAGCTCCTCGTCCAGGGCGTACAGCGCTTCGCGCCCTGTGGCCGTGCCCGTGCCCCCGGCGTCCAGGACGGTGCGTGCCCCGCTCTGGACGAGCCGCAGCCCGTGCGGGCCCGCACGGTAGAGGAGACCGGTGTCCTGAAGGGTGCTCATGACGCCCAGCAGTGCGTCCAGCCGGGCGTCCTCCTCGTCGGTCCCCCGGCCCCGCGAGCCGCGCAGTGCCTCCAGGGCACGCCGGGCGTGCGGGAATCCGGCCCGCGCCTCGCCCTTCGCCCCGGCGGCTCCGTAGCGCGCGGAGACCGAGGAACCCGGCGACGGGACACGGGGCGCCCCGCGGTCGCGGAGCAGGGCCAGCGATCTCGCCGTCGCTGTCACCTCGGCGGCCGCCGCCCCCTCGTCCAGGGCCGCCGCCGAGACCAGGAGCCCCAGGGCCCAGACCGCTCCCCGGTGCTGCCGGGTGCCGCACGCGGCCACCCGTGCCGTCCGTTCGGCGGCCCTGCCGATCGCCCCCAGTTCCTCCCGGAGCCGGCCGGTGGCCGCACCGGTGCGCGCCGCGGCCCCGGCCATCGCCGCGAGACCCGGACGCAGCGCGAGGGCCGCCCAGCGGGCCGTGGCGGCGTCGGGCGCCCCGGGACCCGGGCCGGCGCGGTCCGTCAGCCCCGGGGTGGGGGTGAGGGCGACCGCTTCGACCAGGGCGCTCACGGCCGCCTCCGCGAGGCGCGCCGCCCGGGCCGCCGTGCTGTCCGCCGTCAGGGCCTTCCGCCCGCCCGCACCGCTCTCGTCCATGGCCGGGACGGTACGGCGGCCACCTGGGCTTCCCCCGTGCGACGCCTGTGGCCCGGCTGTGCGGACGACGGCCCGCGCCGCTCGCCCCCGGCCCAGGCTCTTCGCGCCCCCGCCGACGCCGTACCGCCCCCGCACAGCCGACGTCCGGCGGCCGGGAGTGTGCTCCCGGCCGCCGGACGGTGCGTACCACGCTCAGACGGCGACCTTCTCGTCCTCCAGCGTGCCGCGGATCTGCTCGCGCAGTTCCGGGCTGTCCGTGTGCTCGTGGACCGAGACCGCGTGTTCGGCTGCGGCCCGGACCACCTCGTCCTCCTCACCGGAAATGGTGAGCGTGCAGTGCGAGACGCTCGGATACCTGCGGCAGTCGGCGATCTTCCGTGTCATCACGGCCTCCTCGACTCGCGGGTCCAGTCCCTTCCAGCGTAGGCCCGCGGAACGCGGGGGACAGCCGGGCGGGGCGGCCGGGACCGCGGGTCGGCCGGTCAGTTCTCCGGGGTCTGCTGGGCCGCCGTCTGCCGCGCAGCCAGCGAGGCGTTGAACCGGGTGAGCAGCGTGCAGAAGGTGTCCCGCTCCTCCGGGGTCCACTCGCCGGTCACCTGCGACATCAGCTCACGCCGGGAGGCGCGGACCTCCTCCAGGCGGGACTGGCCGCGGGGGGAGAGCTGGAGCACCACGGCACGCCCGTCCTCCGGGTGCGAGGTGCGCTTGACCAGGCCGGTGTCGACGAGCGGCGCGACCTGCCGGGTCACGGTCGAGGAGTCGATCCCCATACCCGCGGCCAGCGCCTTGACGCCCATGGGGCCTTCCACGTCGAGCCGGTTGAGCAACAGGTAGGCCGCCCGGTCCATCGAGTTGCGGACCTGGCCGACACCGCCGAGGCGGGTCTGCTCGGCACGGCGGGCGAACACGGCCACCTGGTGCTGGAGGGTGTCGAGGAGGTGGTCCGTTCCCGGATGTCCGGGGGCCGTGCCCCCGGAAGGAGACGCAGCAGTCGTCATGTCCTGAGGGGGCATGGCCGGGGGCTCTCTTCGTGCGGTGTCGGATGGGTGGGGGACAGAGTACGCGGCCACGGGGCAACGTGTAGCAGCGCTGCACAAACCTGTGGACACCACCGCAGGCCGCCCTGAGACGCTACGGCTCCGAGGGCTCCGAGCTGCAAGACTTGCTGTCATGACCTTCCGTACGTCAGGCCCCTTTCCTCCGCTGATCCTCGACGACATCCGAGGGGCGCAGAAGATGCTGTCCGGGGTGGCCAGAACGACCGGGATGGAAGGCAGCCGCCATCTCAGTTCACTCGTGGGCGCGCCCGTCCACCTCAAGTGCGAGAACCTCCAGCGCACCGGCTCGTTCAAACTGCGCGGCGCCTATGTGCGCATCGCCGGCCTCAGCCCCGTCGAGAGGGCGGCCGGAGTGGTGGCCGCGAGTGCCGGAAACCATGCGCAGGGTGTCGCACTCGCGTCTTCGCTGCTCGGCGTACGTTCCACGGTCTTCATGCCGGTCGGCGCACCCCTGCCGAAGGTCGCGGCGACCCGGGAGTACGGGGCCGAGGTCCGGCTGCACGGACACGTCGTCGACGAGACGCTCGCCGCCGCCCAGGAGTACGCGGAGCAGACCGGCGCCGTCTTCATCCACCCCTTCGACCACCCGGACGTCATCGCCGGCCAGGGCACGGTGGGCCTGGAGATCCTCGAACAGTGCCCGGAGGTCCGCACCATCGTGGTGGGCGTCGGCGGGGGCGGCCTCGCCGCGGGGATCGCGGTCGCGGTGAAGTCCCTGCGCCCCGACGTCAGGATCGTCGGCGTCCAGGCGGAGGGCGCGGCAGCCTTCCCGCCCTCGCTCTCCGCCGGCCACCCCGTGGCGCTCGACCCGGTGCAGACCATGGCCGACGGGATCAAGGTGGGACGGCCCGGCGACCTGACGTTCCCGCTGGTCCAGGAGCTGGTGGACGAGGTCCGCACGGTCTCCGAGGACGAGCTCTCCAGCGCGCTCCTGCTCTGCCTGGAGCGGGCGAAGATGGTCGTCGAGCCGGCCGGCGCGATCCCCGTCGCGGCGCTGCTGAGCGATCCCGGGGCCTTTCGCGGACCCGTCGTCGCGGTGCTCTCGGGCGGCAACGTCGACCCCCTGCTGATACAGCGCATCCTGACGCACGGCATGGTCGCGGCGGGCCGCTACCTGAGCCTGCGGCTGCGGCTCACCGACCGGCCGGGAGCACTGGCCGCGATGCTCGCCACCCTCTCCGTCGCCGACGCCAACGTGCTCGACATCAGCCACGTGCGGACCGATCCCCGGCTGGGGCTCACCGAGGCGGAGGTGGAACTGCACCTGGAGACCAAGGGGCCGGAGCACTGCGAGGAGGTCGCCGCCGCGCTGCGGGCCGCCGGCTATCTCGTACGGTCCTGAGCGGTCCGGGACTCCTTCGCGAAACCTGTTGTGGGTCGCGATGTATCGCGTTACGGTGCATCGCCGAACACTCCGGTGTTCCCCGCCCCGAGGGGCCGGGAACCCTACGATCCGCTCAGGAATCCACGCGAAGCAACTGGGGGAGTCCCGAATGCCAGGCGCCATCTACGCCGAAGGCCTGGTGAAGACCTTCGGCGATGTACGAGCACTGGGCGGCGTCGATCTCGACGTACCCGAAGGCACCGTCCTCGGGCTGCTGGGGCCCAACGGCGCCGGCAAGACGACAGCCGTGCGTGTCCTGACCACCCTGCTCCGGCCCGACAGCGGGCGGGCCGTCGTGGCGGGCATCGACGTCCTGAGGAATCCCGATTTGGTCCGCCGCTCGATCGGCCTCTCCGGCCAGTTCGCGGCCGTCGACGAGTACCTCACCGGCCGCGAGAACCTCCGGATGGTCGGCCAGCTCTACCAGATGACCTCGCGCGACGCGAAGAAGCGGGCCGGGGAGCTCCTGGAGAAGTTCCACCTCGCCGACGCGGCCGACCGCCCCGCGAAGACGTACTCGGGAGGCATGCGCCGCCGCCTCGACCTGGCGGCGGCGCTCGTCATCTCCCCGCCGGTGATGTTCATGGACGAGCCCACCACCGGACTCGACCCGCGCAACCGGCAGCAGCTGTGGGGGGTCATCGAGGAACTCGTCGCGGGAGGCACGACGCTGCTGCTGACCACGCAGTACCTGGAGGAGGCCGACCACCTCGCCCACGACATCTGCGTCATCGACCACGGCGAGGTGATCGCCCGCGGCACCTCGGACCAGCTCAAGGCCCGCACCGGCGGTGAGCGCGTCGAGGTCGTCGTCCACCGGCCCGACCGGATCGCCCCCGCCCGCTCGGTGCTCGCCGCGTTCGGCAAGGGCGAGATCTCGGTCGCCGAGCACACCCGCAAGCTGACCGTCCCGGTCACCGGCGGCGCCAAGCTGCTCGCCGAGGTCATCCGCGACCTCGACGCCAACGGCGTGGAGATCGACGACATCGGCCTGCGCCGCCCCACCCTCGACGACGTCTTCATCTCGCTCACCGGCCACGCCGCCGAGCTGGAGAAGAACGCCGGCACCACACCGACCGAGGCCGCGACGGGCCGGAAGGAGGACGCGCGATGAGCGCCGTCACGGATACGCCGGACCTGGCACCGCTCACGTCCCGGGGGGCCCTCGCCCGTTCGGTCGCGGACTCGCTGGTCGTCGCACGGCGCAACCTGATCCGCATGGCCAGGATCCCCGAGATGGTGATCTTCGGCCTGGTCCAGCCCATCATGTTCGTGGTGCTGTTCACCTACGTGTTCGGCGGTTCCATCAAGGTGGGCAGCTCCCTGTCGTCCACGGCCTACAAGGAGTTCCTGATGGCCGGGATCTTCGCCCAGACCGTCACCTTCGCCACCGCGGGCGCCGGAGCGGGCATCGCGGACGACATGCACAAGGGGCTGATCGACCGCTTCCGGTCACTGCCGATGGCCCGGGGCGCGGTCCTCACCGGACGTACCCTCGCGGACCTCGTGCAGACCGCGCTCACCCTCGTCGTCCTGGCCGGTGTCGCACTCATCATCGGCTGGCGCACCCACGAGAACCTCGGCAAGGTGCTGATCGGCTTCCTGCTGCTGCTCCTGCTCGGCTACGCGTTCTCCTGGATCGGCGCGCTCATCGGCCTCGTCGTGCGCACACCGGAGGCGGCCACCTCCGGCGGACTGATCTGGCTGTTCCCGCTGACGTTCATCTCGAACGCCTTCGTGGACGCGAACCAGATGCCGACCGTCCTGCGCTACATCGCGGAGTGGAATCCGTTCAGCGCCACCGTGGCCGCCTGCCGTGAGCTGTTCGGCAACGTCCCGCCCGGCTTCGTCGCCTCGGACGCCTGGCCCATGCAGCACCCGATCTTCGCCTCGGTGATCTGGTCGGTCCTGATCGTCGTGGTCTTCCGCACCCTGGCGGTCCGCAGATACCGCTCGGCCACCGCCTGACCCCGGACACGGGAGAGCCCCGGCCGCACGTGCGGCCGGGGCTCTCCCGTGTGCTTGTGCGGGTCAGCCCTGGTAGGGCTTCGCCGAGACGATCCTCACCGTGGCCTTCTTGCCGTTCGGCAGCTCGTACTCCGCGTCGTCGCCCACCCGCTTGCCGTTCACGCCCGTGCCGAGCGGGGACTGGGGGGAGTACGTCTCGATGTCGGTGCTCGCGTACTCGCGGGAGGCGAGCAGGAAGGTGACCGTGTCGTCCGGGTCGCCGTCGAAGGCGATGGTCACCACCATGCCGGGCTCGACCACGCCGTCGTCGGCCGGGGCCTCGCCGACCTTCGCGTGCTCCAGGAGCTGGGTCAGCTGACGGACCCGGAGCTCCATCTTGCCCTGCTCCTCCTTGGCCGCGTGGTAGCCGCCGTTCTCGCGGAGGTCACCCTCCTCGCGGGCCGCCGCGATCTTGACGGAGATCTCCGTGCGCGCGGGACCAGACAGGTACTCCAGCTCCGCCTTCAGCTGGTTGTACGCCTCCGGCGTGAGCCAGGTGACGTTATCGCTGGTCTGGGTCACAGGGTGCTCCTCGTCGGTGCTGGGAATACAAAGCAACGCCCTACCCCAAGCATGCGCTGCCACGGGTGGGCGAAACAACGAGCCTAACAATTCCGCGCGAAAAGGGGGAGAAGGTAAAACGTCACACGCGCGTCCGCGCAGGCCGGCGCGGGATCCCGGCGCTCAGGAGCGGCGCGCGCCCCCGGATGCGGTCACCCGCCGGCGGTGCACCCCGTCAGCTCCACCGCGGTCGCCCTGGAGGTGGTGCGCAGCGAGACGACCCGGTCGATCCGCTCCGAACGCTCGTCGAACCGGAAGTCCGCCCGCCCGACCTCGGCGCCCTCCTCGCTCAGGGCGCGGAGCGTGCAGTTCGCGTCCGTGCCGAGGTCCTTGCGGACCTCCAGATGGGCCTCGGCGCGACTGTCCGAGACGATCTTGGACTTGATGAGCTCGGCGCTGACGTCGGAGTTCGCCACGTAGTGGTAGCCGAACCAGCCGATCAGGGCGAGGAGGGCGGCACCCAGCACGGAGCCGATGATCCGCAGCCTGCGGTCCGCGCGCTGGTCCCGCGACCGGCCGTAGCGCCCCTCGGGCAAGGCCTCGCGCACCGCTGCCATGATCGTTCCTCCCGTACCGGGGATCGAGGAATTTTCCACCCCCCGGTTCAGTCACTATAGAAGCCGACCACCGCGACGAATCACTGAGGACCGAGTCTTGACCGAGCAGCTGCGACTGATGGCCGTTCACGCCCACCCCGACGACGAGTCGAGCAAGGGCGCGGCCACCATGGCCAAGTACGTGTCCGAGGGGGTGGACGTCCTGGTCGTCACCTGCACGGGAGGGGAGCGGGGATCCATCCTCAACCCGAAGCTCCAGGGCGACGCGTACATCGAGGCGAACATCCACGAGGTGCGCCGGAAGGAGATGGACGAGGCCCGGGAGATCCTCGGCGTCAAGCAGGAGTGGCTCGGCTTCGTCGACTCGGGTCTGCCCGAGGGCGACCCGCTGCCCCCGCTTCCCGACGGCTGCTTCGCCCTGGAGGACGACGTGACGGCCGCGGGGCGGCTCGTCGCGAAGATCCGCGCGTTCCGGCCGCAGGTGATCACCACCTACGACGAGAACGGCGGCTACCCGCACCCCGACCACATCAAGACCCACACGATCTCGATGATCGCGTTCGAGGGCGCCGCGGACACCGAGAAGTTCCCCGAGGCGGAGTTCGGCCCGGCCTTCCAGCCGCGGAAGCTCTACTACAACCAGGGCTTCAACAAGCCCCGCACGCTCGCCCTCCACGAGGCGCTCCTCGCCCGCGGGCTGGAGTCCCCGTACGGCGACTGGCTGGAGCGCTGGAAGGAGTTCGAGCGCGCCGAACGCACGCTGACCACGCACATCCCGTGCGACGACTTCTTCGAGATCCGCGACAAGGCGCTGATCGCGCACGCCACGCAGATCGATCCGGACGGCGGCTGGTTCCGGGTGCCGATGGACGTCCAGCGGCAGGTCTGGCCCACCGAGGAGTACGAGCTGGCGAAGTCCCTGGTCGATACTTCCCTCCCCGAGAGCGACCTCTTCGCGGGCATCCGCGACAATGCCTGATATGTACGCGACCCAGGCACTGACGCAGCTCGTTCCGCTCGCCGCCGATGAGCTCGACAAGAACAAGGTGACCCCCGGCGTCCTCGGCTTCCTCGTCTTCGCGGCACTCGCCGTCGGCGTGTGGCTCCTGATGAAGTCGATGAACCGCCACATGGGCAAGGTCGACTTCGAGGAGGCGCCCGACCCGAAGGCGGAGCGCACGGCCACCGAGGCCGTGCCGGAGGCGGCCGCCTCCGGCACGGCGAAGGCGAACGCCTCGGGCAAGGGCTGACGGGGCGGGGCCGGCGACGGCCCCTTCCGGCCCTTGCCCCCGGGTGACCCGGCCGTTCCGGGGGGCCGCCGTCCCACGGGTGCGCCGGCTCAGGGCCGTACGCCCACCGGCACTCCCATCACCTCGCGGGCGTGCCGGGACGGCGTCAGGCCCAGGCGCCAGGCCTGCCAGCCGTCGTCCAGGTCCACGCCCCGGTTGAGGACCACCCGGAAGGCCTCCGCGCAGTCCTCCAGCTTGCCGTCCCGCAGCGGGTGGGCGGCCGCCAGCAGGTCCGCGAGTTCCTGCTGCGCCACCGCCGTGCCCACCTCGCTGCCGCCCGGTGAGGCGTACGGCAGCAGCGTGCACCGCAGGAACGCCGCCCAGTCGCCGCCCCGGACGTCGCCGTAGGAGGCGAACAGGGCGACCGCCTCGCCGCAGAGCTCCAGCGCCTGCGCCGCGCGGTCGTTCCCGCCGTCGATCAGCGCCAGCTCCAGGCAGGTCCACGCCTCGCCGTGGGCGACCCCGATGCGGCGGAAGTCGGCCCTGGCGTCCACCAGGAGCTGCCGCGCGAAACCGGAGTTGCGCAGGTTGCCCGTCTGCGCGGCCCGCTGGTCGCGGGTCACGCGCCCCGAGTGGTGGCGGGCGCACGCCAGTCCGTACACGTCCCGCATGCGGGAGAACATCGTGCGGGCCCGCTCCAGCTCCCGTACCGCCGTGTCGGTGTCGCCGTCCTCCTCCAGCGCCTGCCCCAGGTAGTAGCGCGTCCACGCCTCGCCCCGGGCGTCCTCGTTGCCCCGGTGCCGGGCGAGGGCGCCGCGGAGCTGCTCCACCGCGGGCGCGGGGTCGCCGTCCAGCAGCCGGGCGCGGGCCAGCTGGGTCAGGGCCCACGCCTCCCCGCGCTCGTCCCGGGTGCGGCCGTACAGGTCCAGCGCCGTGGACAGCTCCTCCTCGGCCCTGGCGACCTCGCCCATCCGCAGGCAGACCTGGCCGAGCTGGAAGTGCGACCAGGCCTCGCCGTGCAGCGACTCACCCTCGCGGTGCAGGGCCAGCGCGGTGTCCAGCAGGGTCAGGGCCTCGGAGAGATTGGCGCGGTCGCGTTCGACGGCGGCCAGGGCGTGCAGCGACCAGGCCCGGTCCTCGGCCTGCTCCGGGGACGCCTGGAGGGCGATCGCCTCCCGCAGCCGCGCCGAGGCCTCCGTGAGATTGCCCTGGTGGTGCAGGGTGATGCCGAGCGAGCACAGCGCGAGGGCGGCGCCCGCGTCGTTCTGCGCCTCGCGGTAGAGGCCGACGACGGAGGACAGGGTGGTGCGGGCCTTGTCGAGCTCCCCGAGCTGACGGGCCGCGATGCCCGTACGCCACTGGACCGACCGCTCCAGCAGCCCCTGGTCGACCGCGCGGGTCAGCTCGCTGATCTCGCCGAGCCGGTAGAGGTCGCCGCGCAGCAGGCAGTAGTCGCACAGGGCGCCCAGCAGATGGAGCACGGCCCGCTGGTCGACGCCCTCCGTGTGGCGCAGCGCCGCGGTGATGAAGCTGGACTCGTCGTCCAGCCAGCGCAGGGCGGAGTCCAGCGAGCTGAAGCCGTGCGAGCCGAACTGCCCGGCGCGGGTGGACATCTTGCCGTCCACCATGCGGATCACCGCGTCGGCGAGCTCCGCGTAGTTCTGGATGAGGCGTTCCTGCGCGGCCGTACGCTCGGCCGCCGGCTCCTCGTCCAGCAGCCGCGCCAGGGCGAAGTCCCGTACGAGGTCGTGCAGCCGGTAGCGGGCGCCCCGTACGTGGACGAGGAGCCCGGCGCGGGCCAGGGCGTCCAGCAGGCGGCCGGCCTCCTGCTCGTCGGAGGACAGCAGCGAGGCCGCCGCCGCGGCCCCGAGGCTGGAACGTCCGGCGAGGGCGAGCCGCCGCAGCAGCGTGCGGGCCTGCTCCGGCTGGTCCGTGTAGCGCAGCCACAGGGCGCGCTCGACGGGGCCCACCGGGCCGTACGCCCCGAGCGCGGAGGCGAGTTCGGCACGGGTGCGCGCGCCGAGCGAGGAGCCCGCGACACGCAGGGCGAGCGGCAGCGCGCCGCACAGCTCCACGACGCTGTCGGTCGAGGGGTAGTCGTACGGGCCGCCCTCCTCGTCCTCGGCGGACTCGCGCAGCAACTCCTCGGCGCCCGCCGCGTCCAGACCCCCGACAGCGAGGTGGTGGACCCGTGCCGGGATGTCGTCGGGCAGGTCGAGGGGTTCGCGGGCGGTGACGAGGACCAGGCTGTCGGAGCGCTCGGGCACGAGCGTGCGGACCTGGGCGGCGTCGGTGGCGTCGTCCAGGACGATCGTGACCGGCGTGCCCGTCAGATGCTGGTGGTAGAGGTCGCTCAGGCGCCGCACCTGCTGTTCGGCGGAGGACCTCTCCCTGAAGAGCAGCTGTTCGCGCGGTGCCCCCAGCCGGTTGAGCAGGTGCAGCAGGGCGTCCCGGGTCGACAGCGGGGTCTCCCCTGCCACCTCGCCGCGCAGGTCGACCACGCACGCGCCGCGGAACTGGTCCTTGAGCGCGTGCGCCGCCCGCACGGCGAGCGCGGTGCGCCCGGCGCCCGGCGTGCCGTGCAGCACGACGACGGTCGGCCTGGTCTCCGTCGCGGCGCGTGCGGCGTGCACCCACTGGGCGATCTGGGCCAGTTCACCGCGGCGCCCCGCGAACGGGCCCTCCGCGGCGGGCAGATGACCGAAGGACTGTTCGAGGAGTGAGCGGGTGCGGGCTGCCGCGCTGCGGTCCCCGCCGCGCAGTTGCGCCACCACCGAGGCGCTCGCCTTCTTCGGCGGGCGCGCGGAGGCGGTCAGCATCCGCTGCTGGTCGAGGAACGGGCGGATGCCCCGCACCTCCAGTGCCGTCAGCCACTCCAGCCGCAGCTGCTCCGGCCCGCCCGGCTGGTTCCGCTCGCCCGCCCTGCGATGGGCGGCGGGCCAGTGCGAGGCGGTCACCCGGGCCATCGTCGCCGTGGTCCCCGCGACGGCGACCACCGCGCCCGCGCCCAGGGCCAGGCCCGTCGCGGTGCCGAGTGCCAGGTCCGCCCCGAACGCGGCGGCGGCGGCAACGCCCGTCACCAGCAGCGGTGTTCCCAGCGTCGCCCGGCTGAATCTCGCCGACAGCGGCTGCTGGCCGGCCCCCGCGGCGTCGAGCGCCCGGGTGTAGGCGGCGTACTCGTCGGCCGCGCCCGACGCCATGGTGTCGAGTGCGCCCCGCGCACGCGCCAGCAGTACGCCGGAGTCCGTCCGGCCCCCTGTCCTGCGTGCCTCTTCCTCCACGGCACGTACCAACAGCCGTTCGGCTTCCGCCCGATGGCTGTCCCGCATGCGTCCCCCTAGGTTCCAGCGACTTCGATCCGTCCGGCTGTCACGAGCCCCCAGTGTCCTGCGTACGGCCCGTCAGCGCGAGGGAGCGAGGCGGTCGGCCGTCGGGAGAACGCTGCGCGTCACCCGACCGGGCGGCGGCCGGAACGCGGTTCGGGCGAGCGGGGCGGCCCTGACCGGTCGGTGTCCGGCACCGGATCGGGGCGCCCTGCGCCGCCCCCGTGGAGCGGATCGCACCCGGCCGGGAGAGCCGGCCACGGCGCGAGGCGCCCCGGGGCGCGCCGGGCTGTCCGCCGGCCGGTGTTCCCCACCCGACGCCGGTGCGCCCGGAGGGCGGTACCGCAGCACGCCGAGGACCCGTCGACCGGTGTCCCCCGAGCGAGTGGACGTGCCGAACTCGAAAGCCGCGCCGTGGCACTGACGGTCAGGCTTCGCCGGCGGGGCGGCTTCTCGGTCCTTACACGATCCCGAGATCGACCGTGATGGGGAAAGGCGCGGTGGCCTTCACCGTGCCGGTGAACATCTCGCCGTCCCGGTAGGCCTTGGTGGCGGGGTCGAGGACGTAGGTGTAGACGATCGGGACCCCGGTGGCGGCCTGTTCAAGGCGCCAGTAGAAGGGGATGCCCGCCTTGGCGTACTGGTCCACCTTCACGATCCGGTCGGTGGTCTCCGAGCCGGGCGACACGACCTCGACGACCAGGAGTACGTGCTCGGGACGGGTGGGCGTGAGGTCGATGGTTTCTGCCCGGTAGACGATGACGTCCGGGCGGCGGTTGGTGAGGGGGACGTCCTGCAGGCGGACGTCGAAGTCGGTGTCGGCGTTCCAGTCCGGGCCTGCGGCGGCGTCCAGGGCGTTGGCCAGGATGCGGGCCGGCCGGTTGTGGCGCTTGGAGGCGCTCGGGCTCACGACGACCATCCCGTCCACGATCTCGATGCCGGCGCACTGCTCCTCGGACCAGGAGTCGTACTGCTCCGCGCTGATCTGCGTGTGCATCCACGCGGGCGCCACCATCTCGGCGGTCATGGTGTACCTCCTTCGAGAGGCCTCGGCAGGTCCGGCGCTGCTGCGCCAAGCCTACTGTTCCGAGGTGCCGGGCTGCCCGGTCCGGAAGGGGAGGAGCCGCCCGCCGCGTCATGGCGCCTACGTGCAATTCGGCCAAGTGAGGCGGGCGCGTCAGTGTTTCACCGGTCGCGGCAGACGCTGTGAGAGGCTGGGGCGTATGAACCGGTTGGCTGGTGTGACCTCGCCTTATCTGCTTCAGCATGCCGACAATCCGGTCGACTGGTGGCCGTGGGGACCTGAGGCGTTCGAGGAAGCGGAACGGCGCGATGTACCCGTTCTGCTGTCGGTCGGCTACGCCGCCTGCCACTGGTGCCACGTCATGGCCCACGAGTCGTTCGAGGACCCGGCCCTCGCCGACTACCTCAACGCGCACTTCGTCCCGGTCAAGGTCGACCGGGAGGAGCGGCCCGACGTCGACGCCGTGTACATGGAGGCCGTGCAGGCCGCGACCGGTCAGGGCGGGTGGCCGATGACCGTCTTCCTGACCGCGGCGGCCGAACCCTTCTACTTCGGCACCTACTTCCCGCCCGAGCCCCGCCACGGCATGCCCTCCTTCCACCAGGTGCTCGAAGGCGTCGTGGCCGCCTGGACCGACCGGCGCGAGGAGGTGGCGGAGGTGGCCGGGCGCATCGTCCGCGACCTCGCGGGCCGCTCCCTGGCCGCGGCCGAGGGGAGCCTGCCGGGCGAGGCCGAGCTGGCGCAGGCCCTGCTGCGGCTGACCCGTGACTACGACGAGAAGCACGGCGGTTTCGGCGGCGCGCCCAAGTTCCCGCCGTCCATGGTCATCGAGTTCCTGCTGCGCCACTACGCCCGTACGGGCTCCGAGGGCGCCCTGCAGATGGCCGCCGACAGCTGTGCGGCCATGGCGCGCGGCGGGATCCACGACCAGCTCGGGGGCGGCTTCGCCCGCTACTCCGTGGACCGGGAGTGGGTCGTGCCGCACTTCGAGAAGATGCTGTACGACAACGCGCTGCTGTGCCGGGTGTACGCCCATCTGTGGCGGGCCACCGGCTCGGACCTGGCCCGCCGGGTGGCCCTGGACACCGCCGACTTCATGGTGCGTGAGCTGCGGACCGCCGAGGGCGGTTTCGCCTCCGCGCTGGACGCCGACAGCGACGACGGGCAGGGGCGGCACGTCGAGGGCGCGTTCTACGTCTGGACGCCCGCGCAGCTGCGCGAGGTGCTGGGCGAGGAGGACGGAGCCTTCGCCGCCGCGTACTACGGGGTGACCGAGGAGGGCACCTTCGAGGAGGGCTCCTCCGTGCTGCGGCTCGCGCGGACCGGGGAGACGGAACCCGGCGACGCCGAGCGGATCGCCGGGGTGCGGGAACGGCTGTTCGCGGCGCGTGAGCTGCGGGTCCGGCCCGAGCGCGACGACAAGATCGTCGCCGCCTGGAACGGACTGGCGATCGCCGCGCTCGCCGAGACGGGGGCCTACTTCGACCGCCCGGACCTCGTCGAGCGGGCCACCGAGGCCGCGGACCTGCTGGTGCGGCTGCACATGGGCGATGCGGCCCGGCTCTGCCGCACGTCGAAGGACGGGCGGGCCGGGGACAGCGCCGGGGTCCTGGAGGACTACGGCGACGTCGCCGAGGGGTTCCTCGCGCTGGCCTCCGTCACCGGCGAGGGCACCTGGCTGGAGTTCGCGGGCTTCCTGCTGGACATCGTGCTGGAGCACTTCGGCGGGGAGAACGGGCAGCTCTTCGACACCGCCGACGACGCCGAGCGGCTGATCCGGCGCCCGCAGGACCCCACCGACAACGCGACCCCGGCCGGCTGGACCGCCGCCGCGGGCGCGCTGCTCTCCTACGCCGCGCACACCGGCTCCGAGGCGCACCGGACGGCGGCCGAGGGCGCCCTCGGGATCGTCGGGGCACTGGGCCCGAAGGCGCCCCGGTTCACCGGCTGGGGACTGGCGGTCGCCGAGGCGCTGCTGGACGGCCCGCGCGAGGTCGCGGTGGCCGGTCCGGTCGCCGGGGAGCTGCACCGCACGGCCTTGCTGGGGCAGGCACCCGGCGCGGTCGTCGCGGCGGGCGAGGGCCCGGACGCGGGCGCGGAGTTCCCGCTGCTGGCCGGCCGGCCGCCGGTGGGCGGCGCTCCGGCCGCGTACGTCTGCCGGCACTTCGTGTGCGACGCGCCGACGACCGACGCCGGGGAGCTGGCCGCGAAGCTGACCGGCTGAGGCCGCGAGCGGTACGGCGAAGGGCCCGGCCGTCGGACGGCCGGGCCCTTCACCGCGTTCGCGGCCGGGTCACTGCTGGTAGGCGACGAGCGAGATGCCGACGTAGTGCACGACGAACGCGGCCAGCGTCAGCGAGTGGAACACCTCGTGGAACCCGAACCAGCGCGGGGACGGGTTCGGCCGCTTCAGGCCGTAGATGACGCCGCCCGCGCTGTAGAGCAGCCCGCCGACCACGACCAGGACCAGCACCGCGATGCCGCCGGTGCGCATGAAGTCCGGCAGGAAGAAGACCGCGGCCCAGCCCATGGCGATGTAGCACGGGGTGTAGAGCCAGCGCGGGGCGCCGACCCAGAAGACGCGGAAGGCGATGCCCGCCGCCGCCGCGCCCCAGACCGCCCACATGAGCGGGCGCCCGGTGGCCTCGGGCAGGAGGAGGAGCGTCAGCGGGGTGTAGGTGCCCGCGATGATCAGGAAGATGTTCGCGTGGTCCAGCCTGCGCAGCACGGCCTCGCCCCGCGGGCCCCAGGTGCCCCGGTGGTAGACGGCGCTCACACCGAACAGCAGGCAGGCCGTGAGTATGTAGACGGCGCAGGCCACCCGGGCGCGCGTGCTGTCCGCCAGGACGATCAGGGTGATGCCCGCGATGAGCACCGCGGGGAACATCCCGGCGTGCAGCCAGCCGCGCATCCGCGGTTTCACGGGGACGGGGTCGTCCAGTTCGACAGGTCCGGACGCGGCGGCAGAAGTCATGGACGCCATGCTACCTACGCTTCCGTAGGTAACCGTTCCGAGTGGCGATGCTCACGTGTGCGGCCCTCTGGACATATGGGCGCACGCGTCGGATGATCAAATGAGTGCGGTCGGCACCGGATGAGCGCCAGGGGATTTCGAAGGGGTCAGCATCCGGGTCGCAGCCCCCACGGGGCCGGACAACACACCCTCTCGACTAGGAGCGATCGTGGCGCGAGACATCGCTGCTCCCCTCACCCTTCCCACTCGGCACCAGGAGCTCCTCTCCTGGGTGGACGAGATCGCCGCCCTCACCCAGCCCGACCGAGTGGTCTGGTGCGACGGCACCGAGGCCGAGTACGAGCGCCTGTGCGGGGAGCTCGTCGCCAAGGGCACGTTCACGGCGCTGGACCCGGTCAAGCGGCCCAACTCGTACTACGCCGCCTCGGACCCGAGCGATGTCGCCCGCGTCGAGGACCGCACCTTCATCTGCTCCGAGAAGGAGGAGGACGCGGGCCCGACCAACCACTGGAAGGCCCCCGCCGAGATGCGGGAGATCTTCGCGGGGCGGGACGGCGTCTTCCGCGGCTCCATGCGCGGCCGCACGATGTACGTCGTCCCCTTCTGCATGGGCCCCGTCGGCTCGCCGCTCTCCGCGATCGGTGTCGAGATCACCGACTCCGCGTACGTCGCCGTCTCCATGCGCACGATGACGCGCATGGGCCGCGAGGTCCTGGACGAGCTCGGCACCGACGGCTTCTTCGTCAAGGCCGTCCACACCCTCGGTGCCCCGCTGGCCGAGGGCGAGGCGGACGTGCCGTGGCCCTGCAACTCCACCAAGTACATCTCGCACTTCCCCGAGGACCGCGAGATCTGGTCCTACGGCTCGGGCTACGGCGGCAACGCCCTGCTCGGCAAGAAGTGCTACGCGCTGCGCATCGCCTCCGTCATGGCCCGCGACGAGGGCTGGCTCGCCGAGCACATGCTGATCCTGAAGCTCACCCCGCCGCGCGGGAGGAGCACGTACGTCGCCGCCGCGTTCCCGAGCGCCTGCGGCAAGACCAACCTGGCCATGCTGGAGCCCACGATCCCCGGCTGGACCGTCGAGACCATCGGCGACGACATCGCCTGGATGCGCTTCGGCGAGGACGGCCAGCTGTACGCGATCAACCCCGAGGCCGGCTTCTTCGGGGTGGCCCCCGGCACCGGTGAGCACACCAACGCCAACGCCATGAAGACCATGTGGGGCAACTCCGTCTTCACCAACGTCGCGCTCACCGACGACGGCGACGTGTGGTGGGAGGGCATGACCGAGGAGCCGCCCGCGCACCTCACGGACTGGAAGGGCAACGACTGGACCCCCGCGTCCGGTACGCCCGCCGCCCACCCCAACGCCCGCTTCACCGTTCCCGCCGGCCAGTGCCCGATCATCGCGCCGGAGTGGGAGGACCCGAAGGGCGTGCCGATCTCGGCCATCCTCTTCGGAGGCCGCCGCGCCTCCGCCGTCCCGCTGGTCACCGAGTCGTTCAGCTGGCAGCACGGTGTCTTCCTCGGCGCCAACGTGGCCTCCGAGAAGACCGCCGCCGCCGAGGGCAGGGTCGGCGAGCTGCGCCGCGACCCGTTCGCCATGCTGCCGTTCTGCGGCTACAACATGGGCGACTACATGAAGCACTGGATCGAGGTCGGCGCCGACAAGGCGGACCGGTCCAAGCTGCCGAAGATCTACTACGTGAACTGGTTCCGCAAGAACGCGGCGGGCTCGTTCGTCTGGCCCGGCTTCGGCGAGAACAGCCGGGTCCTCAAGTGGATCGTCGAGCGCCTGGAGGGAACCGCCGAGGGCGTCGACACCCCGATCGGCGTCCTGCCGGCCAAGGGCTCCCTGGACACCGAGGGCCTCGAACTCTCCGAGTCCGACCTCGACTTCCTGCTCGACGTCGACAAGGAGGTCTGGCGCGAGGAGGCGGCGCTCATCCCCGAGCACCTGAACACCTTCGGCGACCACACGCCGCAGGAACTGTGGGACGAGTACCGCGCACTGGTCCAGCGCCTGGGCTGACCCTCCTCCCGGCCCCGCGGCCGGGCCTCGTGGCATCCGCCCTGACCTGTGGGGCCGACGGCCCGCCGCGGCACGGCACCCGGAGCCCCCTCATGGTTCCGGGTGCCGCTGGTTCCCAGGAGACCCTTTCGTGCGGCGCTCCGCCCCATTTCGGCGGGAACGTCCATGCATCGCCGACAACTCGCGCACATGAACTCCACATCCGCCCCGGCGCCGAGGGGTGAGTGCGAGGGGGAGCGCTGCCGCGCGGGCCCGGCTCGCGCGTGGCACCCGGTCCACGCGTCCCCGTGACCCGTGGGCCGGAGCCGTCAGCGGGCGCCGGCCAGGAGGGCCGGCGCCGCGGGGGCGGACAGGGCAGCGGTGTGGGCGTCCATGGCCTCGGCCGCGAGGATCGCCACGGCGGTGTCGGCGCGGGACGCGGCCACCACGAGGACGCGGCCGGCCAGGGCGTGGGCGCGCCGGTGCAGGGCGGCCGGGGGTGCCTCGCTGCGCCCCGCGTGGCGGGCGGGCGGCGCGGTGCGGAGCCGGGCCACCTGCCCGGCGATGCGGTCGCCCATGGCGGACAGGCCCAGCTCGTCGGTGACGGCGAGCAGTGCCGCGAGATGGCCGGCGAGCTGGATGTCCAGCTCGTCCTCACGGCTGCGGTGCGGGAAATCGGCGTTGTCGGCCGATGTG
Organism: Streptomyces sp. NPDC058008; assembly: GCF_042886395.1. Classification (NCBI taxonomy): domain Bacteria; kingdom Bacillati; phylum Actinomycetota; class Actinomycetes; order Kitasatosporales; family Streptomycetaceae; genus Streptomyces; species Streptomyces sp. NPDC058008. Next base: position 68,505 of record NZ_JBHVQX010000002.1, read on the forward strand.
TGGACCGACTTGGTGCGGATCGGCTCGTACATGGGTGGCCTCCTGGCGTATCAGTAAGGCCATCCTATCTTAGATTGAGTCTAATGTTGTGTTCGATCCGGAGGTGTGTGGCCGCTCAGGGCTGGCTGTAGCCGTCCAGGAAGTTGCCGATCCGCGTCACCGCGTCGGTCAGGTCCTTCGCCGGCGGCAGGGTGACCACCCGGAAGTGATCGGGTTCCGGCCAGTTGAAGCCCGTGCCCTGCACCACCATGATCTTCTCGGCCCGCAGCAGGTCGAGCACCATCTGCCGGTCGTCCTTGATCTTGAAGACCTTGGGATCGAGCCTCGGGAAGAGGTACAGCGCGCCCTTCGGCTTCACACAGGTCACCCCGGGGATCTGCGTCAGCAGGTCGTACGCCACGTCCCGCTGCTCCAGGATCCGCCCGCCGGGCAGCACCAGCTCGTTGATCGACTGCCGTCCGCCGAGCGCGGTGGCCACCGCGTGCTGCGCGGGCATGTTGGCGCACAGGCGCATGTTGGCCAGGATCGTCAGGCCCTCGATGTACGAGGAGGCGTGCGCCTTCGGCCCGCAGACCGCCATCCAGCCGGAGCGGTAACCCGCGATCCGGTAGTTCTTGGAGAGCCCGTTGAAGGTGAGCACCATCAGATCCGGGGCGATGGCCGCGGTCGGGGTGTGCGTCGCGCCGTCGTACAGGATCCGGTCGTAGATCTCGTCGGAGCAGACGACCAGGTTGTGGCGCCGGGCGATCTCGGTCAGCCCGCGCAGCATCTCGTCGTCGTAGACCGCGCCGGTCGGGTTGTTCGGGTTGATGATCACCAGGGCCTTGGTGCGGTCGGTGATCTTCCGCTCGATGTCGGCGAGGTCCGGCATCCAGTCGGCCTGCTCGTCGCACCGGTAGTGCACGGCCGTGCCGCCGGCCAGCGAGACCGAGGCCGTCCACAGGGGGTAGTCCGGGGCGGGGACGAGCACCTCGTCGCCGTCGTCGAGCAGCGCCTGCATCGACATCTGGATCAGCTCGGAGACGCCGTTGCCGAGGTAGACGTCCTCGACGTCCAGCTCGATCCCCTTGGTCTGGTAGTGCTGCATCACCGCGCGGCGCGCCGACAGCAGGCCCTTCGCGTCGCCGTAGCCGTGGGCGCCCGAGAGGTTGCGGAGGATGTCCTCGAGGATCTCGGGCGGGCACTCGAAGCCGAACGCCGCCGGGTTGCCCGTGTTGAGCTTGAGGATGCGATGACCCGCGGCTTCGAGCCGCATCGCTTCCTCCAGCACGGGGCCGCGGATTTCGTAACAGACGCCGGAGAGCTTCGTGGACTGGATGACCTGCATGTCAGCGAGCTTACGACCGTGTTTCGGACGGTGCTCCCGGTTCGCGTGCCGGTTGCTCCCAACGGGGACGTGTGGCGGCGCGCCGGGTCTTCCATCGGCATGCCGCCCCGGCCGCCCGCCGTGGGAACGGCCGGTCGCGGCGGCGCCGCGGCTTGGAATGCGGGCGTCGGCCGCGCGGCCGGGTGAGATGCGCCACGCGCCGGGGCGGACCCGGTCCCCGGGACCGCCTCCGGCGGCGGGCGCGCGCCGGTCAGTCCGGCAGGACGGTGTCCTCGGGGAGGCGTACGCCGAAGTCCTCGGCGAGCACGCGCAGCACCTCGGCCCGGCCGCCCAGCTCCCGCTCCACCACCGTGCCGTCGTCGGCGGTCTCCACCAGCGTCCGCCCGGACAGGGCCCGGTGCAGACCCGGCAGGGTGCGCTGGACGTGGACCGTCCGCCGGAACGGTGAGCGCGGGTGGGTGGCGATGTGCCAGTTGATGACCTCGTAGTCCGGGGCCTCGAACGGCTCCAGGGTGAACTCGTACTGCGGTTCCCAGTAGCCGCCCTTGTCCGTCTGGAGCTCCCACATCTCCAGCGGCCCGTCGTGCGGGGCGTGCACGAGGCGGTGGCGTCGCGGGGTGTCGAGCAGCTCGGCGTCCACCGCCAGGGGGATCGGCTCCAGCAGCGCGCCCTGCGAACCGAAGCCGACGTCGGCCAGCCAGGGGGTGGACTCACCCTCGGCGTGCACCTGCATCAGCATGTGCGTACGGGGCCTGATGTCACCGGGCGCGGCGCCCACCACCACCCGCGCGGTCAGCAGCGTCACCCGGAATCCGAGCTGCGTCAGGACGGCGGTGAGGAGGGTGTTGTGCTCGTAGCAGTACCCGCCGCGCTCGCTGCGGACGAGCTTCTCCTCCAGGTCCGGGAGGGCGAGGGAGGGGGCGCTGCCGAGGACGGGTTCCAGATTCTCGAACGGGATGCCCAGCATGTGGGCGCGGTGCACGGACCGCAGCACCTCCACGGTGGGGCGGCGCTCACCGGACCAGCCGATGCGGGCGAAGTAGGCGTCGAGGTCGAGTGTCATACCCCGACAGTACGCAGACAGCGCACGGGATTTCCTCCGTCCCGTGCGCACCGGAGGCGCGGGGGCGGGGCCGTCCGCCGCCGGGTGGCCGGGCCCTCCCGGTGGGGGCCGCCCGCTCCTCCCGGTGTCAGGCGCCCGGCCGGGGCGGCTCGACCCGGGCCAGCCAGACGGTCAGCAGCCGCTCCAGCCCGGCGGCCTCCTCCGGGGACAGGGCGTCCAGCAGGCGGCGTTCGTTCCGCATGTGGGCGGCGAACGCCTCGTCGATCAGGTCCCGTCCCGCCGGGGTGAGCGCGACGACCCGCCCCCGGCCGTCGGCCGCCGACCGGCGGCGCGTCACGAGGCCGTCGCGCTCCAGGCGGTCGATCCGCTTCGTCATGGCGCCCGTCGTGACCATGGTGCGCGCCGCGAGCTCACCCGGGGCGCGCTCGTAGGGCTCGCCCGCGCGGCGCAGCGCCGCGAGCACGTCGAACTCGCCCTCGCTCAGGCCGTGCCGGCGGTACACGGTGCACAACTGCTCGGTGAGCAGGGCCCCCAGTCGGTGGAGCCGTCCGATCACGGCCTGGGGGCCCACGTCGACATCCGGGCGCTCCCGGGCCCACTCGGCCTGGATGCGTGCCACGTGGTCCAGCGGTTCCCCGGGAATCTCCTGCATCCCCCCACTATAGCTTCCAGGGAAGATACATTAGCTTCCATGGAAGCTAATCTTCGCTGGACGCTCGTCACGGCTGTGGCTCCGGTCTCCTGGGGCACGAACTACTTCGTCACCCACGCCTATCTGCCCGCCGGCGACCCCCTCTACGGCGCCGCGATCAGGGCTCTCCCGGCGGGTCTGCTGCTCCTGGCGGTCCGCAGGCGGCTGCCGCGCGGCTCGTGGTGGTGGCGCAGTGCCGTGCTCGGCCTGCTCAACGCGGGCCTCTTCTTCGCCCTCGTCTACATCGCGGCCCAGACGCTCCCGACCAGCCTGGCCTCGACGGTCATGGCCACCTCGCCGATGGTGATGATGGCGGTCGCCTGGGGGCTCGTCGCGGAACGGCCGCGGGCGCGGCACCTGGCCGGGGCGGTGCTCGGTGCCGGGGGAGTCGCCCTCATGCTGCTCAGCGGTACGGCGTCCGCGTCGCCCGGCGGGGTGGCGGCCTCCGTGGCGGCCATGCTCCTGTCGTCCCTCGGGTACGTCCTCGCCAAGCGGTGGGGCGGAGAGGTCGACGCACTCGCCTCCACGGCCTGGCAGTTGATCGCCGGAGGGCTGTTGCTGCTGCCGTTCGCCGTACTCGTCGAGGGTGCGCCGCCCCCTCTGGACGGACCGGCCCTCCTGGGCTTCGGCTACGTCGCCGTGGTGGCGACGGCGCTGGCCTTCGCGGCCTGGTTCGCCGGTCTGCGGCACCTGCCCGCCGCGACGGTCGGCCTGGTGGGCCTGCTCAACCCGGTGACCGGGGTGCTGCTGGGGACGCTGCTGGCGGGCGAGGTCCTCACGGCCCGTCAGTTCCTCGGCCTGGCCCTGGTGCTGGCGGGGGTCCTCCTCGGGCGGCCGGCGGCCGGGAAGGCGCGGACGGGGCCGGCCGCCCTCGGCCCGGGCCGCGCGGCGGGCCGGCGGGCGGGCCGGGTGCCCTGAAGGCCGCCTCCCTCGCGGTCCGGCGCGGGCGGACGGGTCCGGTCCGGCGCGGACGCCTCCTCGTGGACGGCGGCGGCCCGGACCGGACGCTCCCGCCGCCGGACGGCCGGCCCGCCGCGCCCCCTCGCCCGGCCCGTGCCGACGGCTTGAATCAGCCCCTTGTCGCCCTCCGGTCGATACGGAAGCATGCGCATGTCAAAAACCGGAAGAACTCCGGTCACGGGCACCTCTGGAGGGGACTCCCCACATGAACAAGCCTCTCGTCGGCGCACTTCTTTCCGTGCTGCTCCTCGGCGCGGGTGTCGCACCCGCCGCCGCGTCCACGGCCACGAGCCCGGACGCGGCCGGAGTCCGCGCCAAGGCCGTCACCTTCGCCGGCACGGTCGCGCTCAGCAACTGCTCCGGTTCGGTGGTACGGACGGCCTCGTCGCTGCCCGGCGATCCCGCGCTCGTCATGTCCAACGGGCACTGCCTGGAGACCGGCTTCCCGGCCCCGGGCGCGGTCGTGCTCAACCGGGCGTCGACCCGCAGCTTCACCCTGCTCAACGCGGCGGGCACCGGTGTGGGCACCCTGCGGGCCTCCAAGATCGCGTACGGGACGATGACGGACACCGACGTCTCGCTGTACCAGCTGACCAGCACCTACGCCCAGATCGAGAGCTCCTACGGCATCAAGGCCCTGGAGCTCGACTCCGCCCACCCGGTGAAGGGGACGGCGATCACGGTCGCGTCCGGCTACTGGAAGCGCACCTACAGCTGTGCCGTCGACGGGTTCGCCTACCGCCTCAAGGAGGGCTCCTGGACCTGGAAGGACTCGGTCCGCTACACCTCCGCCTGCCAGACCATCGGCGGCACGTCCGGGTCCCCGGTGATCAGCGACGCGACGGGCAAGGTCGTCGCCGTCAACAACACCGGCAACGAGGACGGGCAGCGCTGCACGGACAACAACCCGTGCGAGGTGGACGAGAACGGCACCGTGACCGTGCGCAAGGGCATCAACTACGCCCAGCAGACCTACGGCATCGTGCCGTGCATCGGCACCGGCAGCCAGATAGACCTGAACCGGACGGGCTGCGCACTGCCCAAGCCGTAGGGACGGCGAAGGGGCGGCGGGCCCTGCCCGCCGCCCCCGGTCGCCCGTCTCCGAGCCCCGGCCCGCGCGCCGGGGCTCCGTGCGCCCCCCCGGCCTCAGACCCGGGCGCCCGTGCCCCGCACCGCCCGGCCCGCGAGCGTGGAGGTCCGCCTGCCGTCCTCGATGACGAAGCGGCCGTCGATCAGCACGTGCGGGATGCCCACCGGGAGGGCGCGCGGCTCGTCGAAGGTCGACCCGGCCGCCACCGTGGCCGGGTCGAAGAGGACCAGGTCCGCGCGGTACCCCTCCCGGACGTACCCGCGGTCCGGCAGGCGCAGCCGGGCCGCCGGGCGGGAGGTGAGGTGGGCGACGCACTCCTCCAGGGAGAGGATGCCCAGCTCCCGGACGTACCGGCCGAGGTACTGGGGGAACGTGCCGTACGCGCGGGGGTGCGGCTTGTCGCCCTGGAGGATGCCGTCGCTGCCGCCGGTGTGGACCCGGTGGCGCATGATCTGCCGGACGTTCTCCTCGTGGCCGACGTGCTGGAGGATCGTCGTGCCCAGCCGGTCCTCGACGAGCAGCCGACGGGCCGTCACCCAGGGCTCCTCGCCGCGCAGAAGGGCCGACTCGGCCACCGTACGGCCGACGTGGCCGGACAGCTCCGGGTTGCCGACGCCGGAGATCTCGATCCTGTCCCACTCGATCGGGACGCCGTGGCAGCCGTCGGAGCCCAGCACCTCCACGTGGTGGCGGATCCGCTCCGCCGTCGCCCCGTCCGCGAGCCGGGTCAGCACCGACGCCGGCCCGCCCTCGCTCGACCAGCTCGGCAGCATCGCCACGAGGGTCGTGCAGCCGGGCGTGTACGGGTAGGTGTCCAGGGAGATGTCGGCGCCCGCGTCGAGGGCGTCGTCCAGGAGGGAGAGGAGTTCGGGGGCCTTGCCCTCGTTCACGCCGAAGTTCATGGTGGCGTGGGCGAGATGGAGGGGACACCCGGCGTCGCGGGTGAGCCGCACCATCTCCTCGTACGCCTGGAGGGCCCCGGCGCCGTACGAGCGGTGGTGGGGGCAGTAGTAGCCGCCGTGCGCGGCCACCACCCGGCACAGCTCGGTGAGTTCGGCGTCCTTCGCGTACATCCCCGGGGTGTACGTCAGGCCCGAGGACATGCCGGCCGCGCCCTCGGCCATGCCCTGGGCGACGAGTTCCCTCATCCGGTCCAGCTCGGTGTCCGTGGCGGGCCGGTCGTCCCAGCCGACGGCGAGCATCCGCACCGTGCCCTGCGGGATGAGGTAGGCGGCGTTGACGGCGATGCCCTGGCCGCCGAAGTTGCGGTCGAGGCGGTCCAGGTAGCCGCCGACGGTACGCCAGTCGAAGTCGATGTCACCGCCGTCGCCGTTCCAGCCGGCGATGGAGCGGCGGACCTCGGCGAGGGTGCGGTCGTCGGCGGGGGCGTACGAGAGGCCGTCCTGGCCGAGGACCTCCAGGGTGACGCCCTGGGCGGCCTTCGCGCTGTGGTCGGGGTCGCGCAGCAGGGCGAGGTCGCTGTGCGCGTGCATGTCGATGAAGCCCGGCGAGAGCGCGAGGCCGTCGGCGTCCAGGGTGCGGGCGGCCGAGAGCCGGGGGCCGTCGCCCTCCGGGCGGATCTCGGCGATCCGGCCGTCCGTGACGCCCACGTCGGCGCGGTAGGAGGGGGCGCCGGTGCCGTCGACGACGCGGGCGTCGCGGATGACCAGGTCCATGGGTGTCGCCTTTCGGGAGGGGGCGCGGGGATCGTTCCGCGGGGATCGTGCCGCCGGGGCCGCTCGGCCGGGGCCGTCCGGCCGGGATCAGAAGAAGGTGCGGATGTAGTCGGTGACCGTGCCGTCCGCCTCCACCAGCGGGATCAGCTGCCACTTGTCGAAGGACGTACAGGGGTGCGAGAGGCCCATGCCGATCCAGTCGCCGACCTCCAGCTCGGCGCCCGGGTCCGTACGCACCCAGCCGTGCTGGTCGGACAGCCCGCTGACGGTGATCCCGGTGGCCGGCCGCACCGAGCCGTCGCGCGCGGAGCGCACGACCTGCGCCTCGGGCAGGTCCAGGTCGTAGGCGGCGTCGCGCTTGCCCGCGTTGACGAAGGCCTGCTCGGGCGTGGGGCGGGAGACGACCTGCGCCCAGAGCCGGAACGCGGGTCGCAGCGCACCCTCCTCGGGGATCCGGTTGAAGGGGGTCAGATGGCGGTAGTGGCCGTCGTCATGACTGACGTACGCGCCGGAGCGCAGCAGCTTCAGGACGGGCCGGCTGAGCGGGGGGACGTGGGCGAAGACGTCCGCGACCGCGTCGAACCACGCGCTGCCGCCCGCGCTGATCAGGATCTCCCCGCCGTCGGCCGGATCGCCGAAGCGGCCCTCGGCGTCGAAGGAGGCGGCCAGCGCCACGAGCCGGCGCAGCCACTCGCGCACCCGCTCGGGGGAGGCGTCCGGGACTTCGCCCTCGTAACCGGCGACGCCCACCAGGCGCAGCGCCGGGGTGGCGGCGACCGCGTCGGCGACCGCCGCGCAGTCGGCCTCCGTACGGGCGCCGGTGCGGGCGCCCCGGCCGGCGCCCAGCTCCACCACGACGTCCACGGGGCGCACCGCGCCGGCCGCGCGCAGCGCCTCGTCCATCAGCTCGACGCCGCGTACGGAGTCGACGTAGCAGGCGAACGTGAAGTCCGGGTCGGCGTCCAGCTCGCCGGCCAGCCAGCGCAGCGCCACCGCGTCCACGAGCTCGTTGGCCAGGAAGATCCGCCGGATGCCGTGGGCGCGGTACACCCGGGCCTGGTGGGGGACGGCCGCGGTGATGCCCCAGGCGCCGTACTCCAGCTGGCGTGCGAAGAGCTGCGGGGACATCGACGTCTTGCCGTGCGGGGCGAAGGCCAGGCCGTGCCGCTCCGCGTACGTCTCCAGGAGGGCGAGGTTGGCCTCGACCGACTCGGCCGACAGGGCCAGCACGGGGGTGGTGAAGCCGCCCGAGAAGAGGTTGCGGCGCTCGGCCGCCAGCGCCCCCACGGTCAGTCCCTCCGCGTCGGGCGGCAGCGCCTTGAAGCGGTGGTCGACCCGTTCGCCGGCGAGTGCCGTCACGGACTGTTCGGAGGACTGCTCGGCGGCCAAGGGGATCTCCTCGGAAAATTGTCGTTGCATTCTGTGCAACAGGCGTTGCGTATATCGCTCAGGGCTGTCTAACATCCGAGCCGATGCCGGGTCAATGGTGAGCACCGGCGCGCACGGCCGACCATGAGGAGCCCAGAGTGTCCGGATCCGCAGCCGGGACAGCCACCGCGGACGTCGTCTGCCTCGGCGAGTCCATGGTGACGTTCCTGCCCTCCAGGCCGGGCCCCCTCGCCGGCGTCCCCTCCTTCGGGCGGGGCATCGGCGGCGCCGAGTCCAACGTCGCCTGCGCGCTCGCCGCCGCGGGCCACCGGGCGAAATGGGTCGGCCGGGTCGGCGCCGACGGCTTCGGCGACCACCTCGTCGACACGATCGCCGGCTACGGGGTCGACACCTCCGCCGTGCGCCGCGACCCCGGCCGCCCCACCGGCATCTACTTCCGCACGGCGACGGACCGGGCCACCGACACCCACGAGGTCGCCTACTACCGGGCCGGTTCCGCGGCCTCCGCCATGTCCCCGCGGAACGTCCCGTACGAGGACCTCCTGCCCACCCGCGTCCTGCACCTGTCCGGCATCACCGCCGCGCTCTCCGCCGACTGCCTGGCACTCCTGCACGACCTCACCGCCCCCCGCGAAGGGCGCCCCACCGTCTCCTTCGACGTCAACCACCGCCCCGGCCTCTGGCGCGAGGGGGAGGCGGGCCCGGAGGTGCTGCTCGACCTCGCCCGCCGCTGCGACCTCGTCTTCGTCGGTGAGGACGAGGCGGAGGAGGCCTGGGGCGTCCACGGCACCGAGGCGATCCGTGAGGCCCTGCCCGAGCCCGGCGTGCTGGTCGTGAAGCGGGGCTCCGAGGGCGTCACCGTCTTCTCACGCACCGGCACCGGCGCGGCGGGGGACACCGTCACCACCGTGCCCTCCCTCCGCGTCGACGTCGTCGCCGCCGTCGGCGCGGGCGACGCCTTCGCCGCCGGATTCCTCTCCGCCACCCTGCGCGGGCTGCCCGTACGCGACCGGGCCCGGCACGGCCACCTCATGGCCGCCGCCGTCCTCACCGTCCCCGGCGACCTCACCGACCCTCCGGCACGGGCGCACGCCGACCGCCTCGCCGCCCTCGACGACGAGGCCTGGGGGACACTTCGTCTCGGCCCCGGCTGGACAGCCGCCGACGGGGCGAACGAGGAGGTACGAGTCACATGAGCCAGACCGTCGACCGCGCGCTGAGCATCCTGCCGCTGCTCGCCCAGGGCCCCGCCGACCTCGGCCAGGTCGCCGAACGGCTCGGCGTCCACAAGTCCACGGCGCTGCGCCTGCTCCGTACGCTCCACGAACACGGCCTCGTCTACCGGCAGGAGGACCAGCGCTACCGCCTCGGCGCGCGCCTCTTCGCGCTCGCGCAGGAAGCCGTCGAGAACCTCGACGTCCGCGAGATCGCCCACGGCCACCTCGTCGCGCTCAACGAGCAGTGCGGGCACACCGTCCACCTCGCGGTGTACGAGGAGAACGAGGTCCTCTACATCGACAAGGTCGAGAGCCGCTACCCCGTGCGCATGTACTCACGGATCGGCAAGCCCGTCGCGATCACCGTCGCCGCGGTCGCCAAGCTGCTCCTCGCCGACCTCTCCGAGCCCGAGCGGCGCGCCGTCGCCGAACGGCTCGACTACCCCATGTACACGTCCCGTTCGGTCCCGAACGCCGGTGCCTTCCTCAAGGAACTCGCCGTCGTACGTGACCAGGGATGGGCCACCGACCTCGGCGGCCACGAGGAGTCCATCAACTGCGTCGGCGCCCCCATCCGGGGCGCGGACGGCCGGGTCGTCGCCGCGATGTCGGTGTCCGCGCCGAACGTGGTCGTCACGGCCGAGGAACTCCTCACCCTGCTCCCGCTGGTGCGCCGCACCGCGGACACCATCAGCCGGGAGTACTCCGGCACCACCCCCGTCAAGAAAGCCTGAACCGCCATGACCGAGAAGACCGCCCTCACCCCCAGCACCCACACCACGCCGCCCGCGAAGTTCTCGCACGGCGTGAAGAAGGGGAACATCCTCCAGGTCGCCGGTCAGGTCGGTTTCCTGCCCGCCGTGGAGGGCCAGGCCCCCACCCCGGCCGGACCCACGCTGCGCGAGCAGACCCTCCAGACCTTCGCCAACGTCAAGGCGATCCTGGAGGAGGGCGGCGCGAGCTGGGACGACGTGATGATGATGCGCGTCTACCTCACGGACGTCGACCACTTCGCCGAGATGAACGCCCTCTACAACGAGTACTTCGAGGAGCAGGGCCTCACGGCACCCGCCGCCGCGCGTACGACGGTGTACGTCGGCCTGCCCAAGGGGCTGCTCATCGAGATCGACGCCCTCGCGGTCCTCGGCTGATCACCTGATCTGCCGAGCCGGCGCTCCGCCCCCGGAGAGCCGGCTCCCCCGAACCGCTCACTCACGGCACGGCGCCCCGTCCCTTCCCCCGAGGGGCGCCGTGCCGCGCTCCCCCCTGCCCCGAAGGACCCCGTCACCAACGGAGTTGACCGCTCATGCTGCTCGCCGCCGCCCCCGCACCCGAGGCACCACCCCACACCGGTGGACTGCTCCTCCTGATCGGCGGGACCCCCGGTCTGCTGACCGTCGCCGCCCTCGGGATCGTGCTCCTGCTCTTCCTGATCATCAAGGTCAGGCTGCAGCCGTTCGTCGCCCTGCTCGCCGTGTCCATAGCCGTCGGCCTGGGCGCGGGTCTCTCCGTCACCGAGCTGTTCGGCACGGTCCAGAAGTCCGCCGCGGTCTCCGTCATCGAATCCGGCATGGGCGGCATCCTCGGGCACGTCGCGATCATCATCGGGCTCGGCACGATGCTCGGCGCGATCCTGGAGGTCTCCGGCGGGGCCGAGGTCCTGAGCGCCCGGCTGCTCAACCTCTTCGGCGAGAAGCGCGCCCCCCTCGCCATGGGCCTCACCGGCCTCATCTTCGGCATCCCGGTCTTCTTCGACGTCGGTATCTTCGTCCTCGCGCCGATCGTGTACGCCGCCGCCAAGCGCTCCGGCAAGTCCGTCGTCCTGTACGCGATGCCGCTGCTCGCCGGCCTCTCGATGACCCACGCGTTCCTGCCGCCGCACCCCGGCCCGGTCGCCGCCGCGGGCCTCTTCAACGTCTCCCTCGGCTGGGTCATCCTGATGGGCGCCCTCGTCGGCCTCCCGTCCGTCCTCGCCGCCTGGGGCTACGCCGCCTGGATCGGCAAGCGCGTCTTCGTCGAGGTGCCCCAGGACATGGTCGAGGCGGCCGAGGAGTCCAAGGCCGCCGTCGTCGCCGAACAGCGCGCCGCCGGTGTCACCCCGCACGAGAAGCCCGTCCCGCTCGGCACGGTGCTCGCCATCATCGGCACCCCGCTGGTGCTCATCCTGGCCGCGACGTTCTCCTCCATCGCGCTGGACCCCTCCACCCCGCGCTCGGTCGTCGAGTTCTTCGGCAACCCCTTCGTCGCGCTGACGATCGCGCTGCTGCTCGCCTACTACCTGCTGGGCATCCGCCGCGGCTGGTCCCGCAAGTCCCTGGAGTCGGTCTCCACCTCCTCGCTCAAGCCCGTCGGCAACATCCTGCTCGTCGTCGGCGCGGGCGGGATCTTCGGAGCGGTCCTCAAGGGCAGCGGCATCGCCGACGCGCTCGCCGACACCTTCAACGACGTCGGCCTGCCGGTCATCCTGCTCGCCTGGCTGATCTCCGTCGTCCTGCGGGTCGCGCAGGGCTCGGCGACGGTCGCCATCGTCACCACGGCGGGCATCGTCGTCCCGCTCGTCGAGGGCCAGGACATGTCGCAGGCGCACCTCGCGCTGATCATCATGGCGATCTCGGCGGGCTCGATCTTCGCCTCGCACGTCAACGACGGCGGGTTCTGGATGGTCGCGAAGTACTTCGGCATCTCCGAGCGCGACACCCTCAAGACCTGGACGGTCCTGGAGACGGTCCTCTCGGTCGCCGGGTTCGTGGTCGCCGCCGCGCTGAGCCTGGTGATCTAGAGCCTCCCGCACCCGGCCGGCCCCGAGGAAGCCCCGGGGCCGGCCCCGCCCACCGGGGCCCCCGGGACCTCAGACCCACCGGACGCAGAGCACCGTCCGGTCGCCGTCCACCTCGAACCGCCAGTAGTCCTCCCGGTCGTCCTCGCTCTCCGCGCAGTAGCCGGGCGGGTACGCCGACTCCGCGCGCCAGCGGCCGGTGATCTCCAGGATCGCGTTGTACCCCTCCGGCACGCTGCCCCTGCCGCAGCCCCACACCGTCAGGAGCCGGCCGTCCACCATCCGGTCCCCCCGGTGCTTCGCGGGGAAGCACTGCCCGACGCGGAACTGGCGCTGCACGCAGAGCGTGGTGCCGAACTCCGGCTTCGAGCCGGAGTGGGTCCAGTGCGACGCGCCCGAACCGCTCGGGCAGTCGGAGGAGCTGACCCCGCTGCCGGCCGAGGTCACCCTCAGATAGGCGTCGGCGGCGTCGCAGTCCACGGTCTCCGGGGTGTCGGTCGACCAGTCTCCGTAGCCGTCGTCCGACGCCGTCAGGCAGTCCCCGGAGGACACGGCGCCGAACGCCTCGTCGTCCTCGTCAGGAGCCGGCTCCGGCACCGGGCGGGGTGAGGAAGCGCCCGTACCGCCGCTCGGCTCCGGGCCCGTACCGCTGCCGGTGGTCGCGCTCGCGCTCGCGTCCGCTCCCGCGCCGCTGCCGGAATCCGTACCGCCGTCCGGCCGTCCGGCCATCCACAGGACCATGGCGACGACGGCCAGCACCACCAGCAGGCTCAGACCGGAGAAGCCCCTGGCGGACGGGGGCGCGGGCGGCCGGGCCGGAGCCGGGCGAGGGGGTGCGGCGGAGGCCGGGGACGCCTGCTGCCCGGCCCTCACCGCGGCGTCCCCCGCCCGGGCGGCCTGCTTCCGTACCCGCATCCGCCCGTTGCCCTCCGCCGCCTCCCGCAGCCGGTCCCGCGCGCGCCGGGCCTGCTCCCGCTCGGCCCGCCCGTGATCCTGCGGGTGCGCGCGGGCCGGTCCCGTGGGCAGGGCCACGGCCGTGCCCCCGTCGGGACCGGTGCCGTCCCGGGCCAGCTCCCGTCCCTGGTGTCCGTACGCCCCGATCAGGCTCGTCCAGTCCGGCGGCAGCCAAGCGCGGCCGCCCCGCGCCTGCGGGAGCCCGGCCAGCGACCGCCGGAAGCGCGCCAGCATCTCGGCCGGGGTGGGACGCCGCGCGGGATCGGCCTCCAGGCAGGGGCGGATCAGAGCCGTCAGTTCCCCGGGCAGGCCGTCGAGGTCGAGCCGGCCCCGCTGCACCTGGGCCAGCAGGGCGAGCGTGTCGCTGCCGGCCCGGTAGGGAGGCCTGCCGAGCGTCAGGTGGAAGAGGGTCGCCCCGAGCGAGTACACGTCCGACGCCTCGGTCGACGGCTCGCCCCGCGCCTGCTCGGGCGAGGTGAAGGCGATCGTGCCCAGGGTGAGCGTCGTGCGGGTGAGGTCGTGCGCGTGCGAGATGCCGAAGTCGATGACCCGCGGCCCCGGGAGCGGCAGCAGGATGTTCCGGGGCTTCAGGTCCCGGTGGATGATGCCCACGCCGTGCAGCGCGACCAGGGCCTCCGCCGTGCCCGCGGCCACCCACTGCACGGCCGACGCGGACAGCACCCCCGCGGTCCGCACCAGTTCGGAGAGGGACGGTGCGGCGACGTAGTCGATCGCCATCCACGGGCGCTCCGCCCCGGGGTCCGCGTCCCGCACCCTCGCCGTGAACGCGCTGTCCACGCGCTGGGCCAGCTCCACCTCCCGGGCGAACCGGCGCCGGTCGTCGTCGCCGACGACCCCCTCGGCGAGCAGTGTCTTCACGGCCGCGAGCTGCCCCGCCGCGTCCCGGGCGAGGTAGATGCGCCCCATGCCGCCCGAGGCGAGCCTCCCGATCAGCCGGTACCTGCCGAGCGTCGCCGGATCCCCGCCTCCCAGCGGTTCAACTCGCGCGCCTGCCATGTCACTTCCCCCGTCCAGCGCCCTGCGGTCCTGCGCGACAAGCGTCGCACGGGGACCCGGGGCGGGTGCACCGCCGTCCCCTGTCACGGAACGTCCACAGCTGTACGCGGCCCGAGGGGGCCCGGCGGGGGTGTCACACGCCCTCTTGTGCGAAGCGGAACTTTACGCTTCGTTGACCGGCATGGCCGAGACAAGCGGAACCACAGAGACCGGGGAGCCGGACTCCCGTCCACGTCAGTCCAGTTGGAAGTACATCGGCCCCGGAATCGTCGTGGCGGCGACCGGGGTCGGAGCCGGGGACCTGGTCGCGACGCTCATCGCGGGCAGCAGATTCGGGTACACCCTCATGTGGGCGGCCGTGATCGGCTGCCTCGTCAAGATCTCCCTCGCGGAGGCGGTGGGCCGCTGGCACCTCGCGACGGGCCGCACCCTCTTCGACGGCTGGCGCACGCTCGGCGGCTGGACCACCGGCTACTTCGCCGTGTACGTCGTGGTCTGGGGCTTCGTCTACGGCGCGACGGCCATGTCCTCCAGCGCGCTGCCCATCGTGGCCCTCTTCCCCGACGGGCCGGGCCTCAAGACCTGGGCGATCCTCACCGGGCTGGTCGGTCTGGTCTTCGTCTGGTTCAACCGGTACGCCGTCTTCGAGAAGGTCATGACGGTCCTGATCGGCGTGATGTTCGTCGTCGTGGTCTACGTCGCGGTCCGGGTGGTGCCCGACGCCGGCGCCTCGTTCGCCGGACTGCTCCCCGTGCTCCCGGACGGCTCGCTGATCTACACGCTCGGACTGATCGGCGGGGTCGGCGGCACCATCACCATGGCGGCCTACGGGTACTGGGTGAACGCCAAGGGATGGTCCAACTCCTCCTGGATGAAGGTGATGCGGATCGACAACCGGGTCGCCTACCTCACGACCGGCATCTTCGTCGTCGCGATGCTCGTGGTCGGGGCCGAGCTGCTGCACTCCTCGCAGATCGCGCTGACGAAGGGCGACCGGGGGCTGGTCGACCTCGGACAGGTCCTGGAGGACCGGTTCGGCGCGGGCACCGCGAAGCTGTTCCTGGTCGGCTTCTTCGCCACGTCGTTCTCGTCGCTCATCGGTGTGTGGCACGGCGTGAGCCTGATGTTCGCCGACTTCGTGGAGCGGATCCGGGCCGGCCGCGGCGGTGCCTCGGCCGTGGAGGGGGCGGGCAGCGGGACGGTCGGCAGGCAGGAGCGCTCGGTGCCCTTCCGCGCCTACCTGCTCTGGCTGACCTTCCCGCCGATGACGCTCCTGTGGCTGGACGAACCCTTCGGACTGGTCATCGGCTACGGGGTCCTGGGCGCCTTCTTCATGCCGTTCCTGGCCCTGACCCTGCTGTGGCTGCTGAACTCCTCCCGCACCCCGAGGGAGTGGCGCAACGGCTGGCTCAGCAACGGGATGCTGGCCGTCGCGGGGCTGCTGTTCGTCGTGCTGTGCGTCCAGCAGGTCCGCGAACTCCCCTGGTGACGCCGGGCGCCGGCGGGGCCCCGGGGGTCCCGCCGACGCGACACGCCCGCCGCACCGGGTATGCGCCTTGTGGCGCGGGGAACGCCGGTGACAAGGTGGGAGGCATGGCGCACCCCCTTCACCCGCCGGATCACGCGGCGGTCCTCGCGGAGGTGCGGACGACACGGCGGGCGGGGGTCGTGGGGCTGCGCGGGCTCGCCACCCCCGAGCTGTCCCGCGTCGCGGCGCTGAAGAGCTCCGGCGCGGCCGGGAGCCGCCCCCTCACGGTCGAGGAACTGCTGCGGGCCGCCGTCGCCAGGACCGGCGGCGGCACCCTGCGGGACGCCGCCGAACTGAGCCTCGGCCTCGCCGACGGAACGAGGGACCGGCCAGCGGCGGACCGTCGCCGGCTCGCCGCCCGCGTCTACGGGGTGAGCGTCGAGCGGTTCCGCAAGCACCACGAACTGATGGTCCTCGGGCAGGTGGCGGAGCAGGTCCTGCTCATCGCCGCCGAGGCGGCGGCCGGGGAACGCCGCCCGGACCCCGCGGACGCCCCGGCGCACCCCGCGCTGCCCGCCGCGCACCGGGTGCTCACCCCGCTGGTGCACGGCCGCCGGGCCACGGTCACGGTCCACGTCCACTCCGTGGACCTGCTGCGGGACATCGACGTCGTGGTCTCCCCGTCCAACGTCTACTTCGCCCTGCCCGCCCCCTACAAGTCCTCCGTCGCCGCCACCCTGAGACGGGCCGGGGCGCGCAAGGACCCCACCGGGGCGCTCGTGGAGGACCACCTCCACGACGAGCTGCGGGAGTGGGCCGTACGCAACGGGATGCCGGGCAGGGCCGCCCTGCCCGGGACCGTGGCCGCCACCTCGGCGGGGGCGCTCGGCGACCAGGGCGTACGCCGCGTCTACCACGCGGCCACGGCCGTCCCGCGGCCCGACAGCAACGACTACGACGTCCGGCCGGTCGACGTCACGCGCTCGGTGACGGCGGTCTTCGCCCTCCTCGCCCGGGAGTCGCCCGCCCACACCCCGCCGCTCCGCAGCCTCTGCCTGCCGCTCCTCGGCGCGGGGCGCGGCGGCCTCACACCCGTGGAGAGCTTCGGGGCCCTGTGGACCGCCGTGGAGGCCGAGCTGGCGCGCGGGGCCCCGTGGGACATCCACCTCGTGGTCCGCCGGCCCGCCCGCGCGGACCTGGTCGCACGGCTCCTCGCCGGACCCGGCACGGCACCTGCCGCCGGGGGAGTCTGAGGCGGGCGGGAACCGCCGCGCACCGACGGGACCTGGCGGACCTGCGCCCGCAGCGCCGCCGGGGGAGCGGCGGCGCTGCGGGGCCTTCGGGGCCGGGGCTACGGAAGCCCGTGGACGTGCGGGCCGACCGCGCCGGACCACGCGTTGCCCGCGGTGGCGTCCCAGTTCGTGGACCAGGTCATCGCGCCGCGCAGGTCCGGGTAGGTCCTGGAGGGCTTGAACGAGCCGCAGGAGGTGCCCTTGGCCAGGCAGTCCAGGGCCGCGTTCACGACGGAGGGGGCGACGTAACCGCTGCCCGCGCCGCGGGTGGAGGCGGGGACACCGAGGCCGACCTGCGACGGGGCGAGGCCGCCCTCCAGCTGGATGCAGGCGAGCGCGGTGAGGAAGTCCACCGAGCCCTGGGAGTAGACCTTGCCGTCGCAGCCCAGCATCGAACCGCTGTTGTAGTACTGCATGTTGACGACGGTCAGGATGTCCTTGATGTTCAGCGCCGTCTTGAAGTACTCACCGGACGTCGACTGCATGTCGATGGTCTGCGGCGCCATCGTGATGACGAGGCCGGAGCCCGCCTTCGAGGAGAGGGAGCGCAGCGCCTTCGTCATGTAGGTGGAGTTGAGGCCGTTCTCCAGGTCGATGTCGACGCCGTTGAAGCCGTACTCCTGGATGAGCGCGTACACCGAGTCGGCGAACGCGGTCGCGGAGGCGTCGCTGTTGACGGCGACGGACCCCTTCTCACCGCCGACGGAGATGATGACGTTCTTGCCGGCGGCCTGCTTGGCCTTGATGTCGGCCTTGAACTGGGCGACCGTGTAGCCGTTCAGGCCCGCCGAGTCCAGGTTGAAGGTGACCGCGCCGGGCGTGGCCGTGGCGTCCGCGAAGGAGACGGCGATGATGTCGTAGTTCGCCGGGACGTCGCTGAGCTTCTGGACGGTGGCGCCGTTGTTGAAGTTCTGCCAGTAGCCGGTCACCGCGTGCTTGGGCACGGAGGTGCTGGGGCCGGGGCCCGGGTCGGTGGCCTTCGCCGTACGGCCGCTCACGGTCGCCGACTTCACGGACTCACCGGCGGAGTTCGTCGCGCTCACGGAGAACTGGTACGCCGTGTCGGCGGCCAGCCCGGTCACCGTCGCCGAGGTGCCGGTGGAGGTGGTGGCCTTCGCCCCGTCCCGGTAGACGGTGTAGCCGGTGGCGCCGGAGACCGCGGTCCAGCTCAGGGCGACCGAGGAGCTGGTCGTCGCTCCCACGGCCAGTCCCGCGGGGGACCCCGGGATCGCGGGCCCCGGGTCCGTACCGCCGCCGCCGTCGGGTCCGGTCACCTGGACGTCGTCCGCGAAGTAGGCGGCCTGGCCGTACCAGCCGTGGGTGTAGACGGTCACGGAGGTGGTGGAGGGGCCGGTGGTGAAGCTGGTCTTCAGCTGGGTCCAGGTGCTGGACCCGGGCGACCAGGTGGAGACGTCCGTCGTGCCCGTGCCGCTCGCGCCGATGTAGGCGTAGCCGCCCTGCACCCAGGAGCTGAGCGTGTAGGTGGAGCCGGGCTTCACGGCCACGGTCTGCGTGCACTTGGCGTTGTCCTGCCCGGCCGGGGTCGCCTTGAGCGCGGAGGTGCCGCCGTGCACGGGGGAGGAGACGGTGGTGCCGCTTCCCCCGGAACAGGTCCAGTTGGCGAGGCCGGACTCGAAGCCGGCGTTCTTCGCCACGTTGACATCGGCCGCCTGCGCGGTGCTGACGAGCCCGGTGACGGCCAGCGTCCCGGCCGCGACGACGGCGACGGCCCCGCCGAGGAGCGGCCGGACCCGGCTTCTTCTGTGCCTGCTGCTGCCTGCGGAGCGTTCCACTTGCTGCCTCCGGTGGGGGAGTTGGGGGTGCTGGCGGGGAACGGTGGCCACCGTTGGCCGATAAACTGGTCCAGACCAATCAAGTTGTCAAGACCTCTGGTGGTACGGATGCGTCCGGCGGGCGGAACAGGGTGACCGAACCGTGTCCTTGTCCACCGTCCGGGTGACCGTTCGAGAACCCCGGCACGCACTCGCACGGGTGATGCGGCCGGAGCCTCCGGACCGTGACCGGGGGGAAATGCCGAGGCGCCGGGGAAATCGGATCCGGCCCGTTCTGACGTGCGCGGATGAATTCCCCCGGATTTCAAACATCAACGGTCCGGGTAACTCTGCGCAGTGGTACAGGAGTTAACGAATCTGCTTTTCGTCCGATTTCGTACGGGCGCACCGCGAAGGGCTGCCGAGCACGACTTCGTGCGGGGTTCCGATATCTGTTCTCCGCCTGGTATGACGTGGCTAAAGTGCTGGGCAAGATGCACGGAGCAGGAGCGATTGCGGCCGGAGTCACCTCCGACGACGGCCGGAGCCGAACGGGGAAGAGCGTGCCGACCGCAATAGCAGTGACCAGTGCTGATCTGGTGCTACCGCCGACCGACCAGCAGACGCCGCCCGCGGCGCTCCTGCGGGCGCCGGGCGACCAGGGCCTGGACGCCGCGCTCTCCGACATGCAGCTGCTGCTCGACCAGCACGGCTACGTGATCGCCGTCTATCCCGCGAACCTCGCCCCGGCCCACGAACGCCGCCTGCACACCATCAGGTCGGTGCTGGAGAGCGACCGGATCGCCCTCCTCAAGGTGGACCTCCCGCCGCTCGGGGTGGCCGTGCTCGTCCGGCAGCTGAGGCAGCTGTCGGTCTGCGACTTCAGCGCCGGGGTGGTGGCGTCGGCGGCCCGGCTGCTCTCCCACTACATCCACGCCGGTGCCCAGCTGAACTCGGTGACCAAGCTCGACCGGGTGCCCGTGAGCCTGAAGGCCCACGCCAGGTCGTGGATGCCGGGGACCCAGTTCGGCGTACTGGCCAATCCGGCCCCCCAGCTCGTCAAGGTCGGCACGGGTGAACTGACCGGACCCGATTTCGGCACGCATCTCCTGGTCGCCAAGGGGCAGTTGCAATCCGACTGGGTCACCGCCACGGTGGCACCCGCCTGGCAGGTCCAGGCGGTCCACGAAGTCGCCCCGCTCGCGGATTCGCCGGGCTGGTGGGGCACCTCGAAGATGGTGGAATTCGCCGCCTTCCTGCCCGACATCTCGGTCGTCTACCAGCTGGTTTCCTCGGTCCGCAGGGAGGTCTGCACCTGGTGCCGGAACGAACTCATCGGTGACCGCTGCGGGTTGTGCTCGGCCCCGCTGAGACCGCAGGAGAGCAGGACGCGCGGTCCCGGAGCCCCGAGCCGCGCACTCGCGGTGCGGCAGAAGCCGTAGGAACACCCGCACGCCCCCGCGCCTTCCGGCCGGGGACGGGGCGGCCGGGCACCGGCTTCCCGGCACCGCACCCGCCGCACCTCCCGCACCCGGAACGCCACCGCGTCCCCACCGCACGTCCGCCCGACCGTCGGCCCACGTCTCCCACGAGGTTGCTCCGCCCATGAACTCACGGCAACGCCGCGGCGTCATCCTTCTGCTCCTCTCGGTCCTCTGCGCCTTCGGCGCCTTCGCCGGTGTGCTCTCGGTGATCAGCGACGTCAACTCGAAGGTGGGGCCGGAGGTCACCGCCTACCAGGTGAAGTCGGACGTGGCGCCGTACACGGCCCTGACCCCCGCGCAGTTCGAGAAGGTCGAGATGCCCAAGCGCTGGCTGTCCGAGAACGCGGTCACCGACCTCGCGGTCCTCAACGGGAAGATCGCCGTCACCCAGCTCCACAAGGGCTCCCTGCTCCAGGACGACATGCTGGTCAGGCGGCCCGCGGTGGAGAACGGCGAGCAGGAGATAGCCATCATGATCGACGCCGCGACCGGCGTCGCGGGCAAGATCCGCCCCGGCAACCTCGTCAACATCTTCGCGACCTTCGCCGCCGAGAACGAGGGCGACAAGGCCTCCTCCCGCGTCATCGTGCCGAACGCCCGGGTCATCGACGTGGGCCGGCTGACCGCCCTGGAACCGGACCGGGACGACCGCAACAGCGGCCCCACCGAGGCGGTGCCGATCACCTTCGCCCTCAACACCACCGACGCCCAGCGCGTCGCCTACGCCGAGTCCTTCGCCGAGCACGTGCGCCTCGCCCTCCTGCCGGAGAACAGCCCCACCACCCTCCGCCCGGGCGAGGGCAGCTACGACCTCGACGAAGACAAGAACAAGTGAGGGCCGGATGAGCACGAGAATCCTCCCGGCCGTCGGTGACCCCGACGCCGCCCGATCCATCACCACACTCCTCAGCCAGCTCCCGGACGCCGAGCCGGCCGGGCCGCTGGGCGACTCGACCGCGCTGCTCGACACCCTGGCCCGGCTGGCCGGCGAGTCCCTGGACGAGCTGCCCGAGGTCGTGCTGGTCCACGAACGGATCGGCCCGGTACCGGCACTGGAACTGATCCGCGAGGTGTCCCTGCGCTTCCCCGCGGTCGGGGTCGTCCTGGTCACCGCCGACACGAGCCCCGGGCTCTACTCGGCGGCGATGGACTCCGGCGCGCGGGGGCTGGTCGCCCTGCCGCTCTCGTACGAGGAACTGGTCCAGCGCGTCCAGGCGGCGGCGGGCTGGTCCGTCGGCGTCCGCCGGCATCTGAGCCAGGGGGCCGACGTCTTCACCGGCCCCGGCGGCACGGTCGTCACCGTCAGCGGCGCCAAGGGCGGTGTCGGGACCACCGTCACCGCCGTCCAGCTCGCCCTGGCCGCCGGCGCCTCCGGCAACACGGTGGCGCTGGCCGACCTGGACCTTCAGTCCGGTGACGTGGCGTCCTACCTCGACGTCCAGTTCCGCAGGTCGATCGTGGACCTCTCCACCATCCAGGACATCTCCCCGCGCGTGCTCCAGGACGCCCTGTTCGAGCACGACACCGGGCTGGGGCTGCTGCTCGCCCCGAACGAGGGCGAGCGGGGCGAAGAGGTCAGCGAGCGGGTCGTACGCCAGACCATCAGCGCCCTGCGGCACCGCTTCGACGTGGTGGTCATCGACTGCGGTACGCACATGAACGCGGCCAACGCCGCCGCGATCGAGATGGCGGACCGGGCGCTCCTGGTGACCACCCCGGACGTGGTGACCGTCCGCGCCGCCAAACGGCTGGTCCGGCTCTGGGACCGCCTCCAGGTGCGGAAGGCGGAGGAGACGATCACGGTCGTCAACCGGTACACCCGGAACACGGAGATCCAGCCGCCCCTGATCGAGAAGATCACCGCCACCAAGGTGGCCCGGATCGTGGTCCCCGCGAACTTCAAGGAACTCCAGTCCGTCGTGGACGCGGGCCGAATGCAGGATTTGGAAGCCAAGTCCACGGTGAAACAAGCACTGTGGGGACTCGCCGGAGACCTGGGACTCGTCAGGAGCGACGCGGCGGTTCCCGGACAGGGCAGGTCCAGGGGCGACCGGGGCGCGGCCGGCGGCCGGCGCGGACGTGCCAGATGACGACCGGAACGGTGAACGACCCAGCCGAGGGGGACAGTTGAACCATGAGACTTCCAGGAACAGGACCCGCCAGGGGCCCAGGAGGAGCAGCCGTACCCGTCTTACCCGGCGCCCGGGGACCGGCCGGTGACCCGGCCGCGCCCGCTCCGGGGCTGCGGGCCGCACTCCGCGGTGACCGGGGGCAGGCCGCCATCGAGTTCACCGGGACACTCCCGCTGATCCTGGTCACCCTCGCCCTGATGTGGCAGGCGGCCATGGTCGGCTACACCTTCATGCTCGCGGGCAACGCGGCCGACAAGGCCGTCACCGCGGCCACCACCGCCGACGGCAGCCGGCAGGCGGCCTGCGTGCGGGCCGGTGAGGAGGACCTGCCCGGCGCGTGGCAGGCCGACTTCCACTGCACGCAGGAGGGAGACCTCGTCCGGGCCCGGGCCGACGTCAAGGTGCCGCTGTTCTTCCCCGGCGGCTTCAACCTGCCCATCACGCTGCCCGGTGAGGCCGCAGCCAACACGGAGAGCCGCGGATCATGGTGACGGACACCCTGCGCACCGAACCCGCCCCGGCCGCGGGGACACATGTCGGACCCCGGCCCGTGACACGCGCCGCACCCGCCCCGGCCCCGGGGACACGGCCCGGCCCGAGGGCCCGCGTCGCCGCCCAGCGGGGGCAGGCCGCCATCGAGTACGTGGGCGTCCTCACCCTCCTCCTCGTCGTCACCCTGGCCGTCGTCCAGCTGGGCATCGCGGTGTACGCCGCCCAGCAGGCCGGCACGGCCGCCCGGGCGGGAGCCCGCGTCGCCTCGTACGACCGCGCGTCCATGGGCGCCGACCAGGCGGCACGCGCCTCCATGAGCGGATGGCTGGCCGACGGGGCGTCCGTCGAGGAGCGGCCCGGCTTCGACGGGACGACCGTGACCGTGAAGGTCCCCATCCCCGCCCTGCTCCCGATGTTCGACTTCGGATCGGTCACGAAGAGGGCCACCATGCCGCGCGGCTGACCGCCGTACCACCGCACGACGCAAGGGAGTTGAGGGCATGAGCCTGCGGGCGCGCATCACCGGTCCCGAACCGGCCAAGGGGCTGAGCGAGGAGAGCCGGCTGGTCGGGATCTACCGCGCCAAACTGCTGGAGGAGATCGACCTCGCCGAGATGTCCGCCCTCGCGGCGGCCGAGCGCAGAGCGCGCCTGGAGCGCGTACTGGGCCACATCATCAGCCGCGAGGGCCCCGTCCTCTCCTCCACGGAGCGCTCGCAGCTCATCCGCAGGGTCGTCGACGAGGCCCTCGGCCTCGGCATCCTGGAACCGCTGCTCGAGGACGCCTCCATCAGCGAGATCATGGTCAACGGCCCGGAACAGGTCTACGTGGAACGCGGCGGGCGCCTCGAACTGCTCCCCATGCGCTTCTCCTCCAACGACCAGCTGATGCAGACCATCGAGCGCATCGTGTCCACGGTCAACCGCCGCGTCGACGAGGCGAACCCCATGGTCGACGCGCGCCTGCCCTCCGGCGAACGCGTCAACGTCATCATCCCGCCGCTCTCCCTCAAGGGGCCGGTCCTCACCATCCGCCGGTTCCCCCGGGCCTTCACCCTCCAGGAGATGATCGGGCTCGGCTCGCTCGACGACCAGATGCTGGTGCTGCTCGCCGGACTCGTACGCGCCAAGTTCAACGTGATCGTCTCCGGTGCCACCGGCACCGGCAAGACCACCCTGCTCAACGCGCTCTCCGGGCTGATCCCCGACGGCGAGCGCATCGTCACCATCGAGGACTCCGCCGAACTCCAGCTCCAGCAGTCCCACGTGATCACGCTGGAGAGCCGCCCGTCCAACGTGGAGGGCAAGGGCCAGATCACCATCCGCGACCTGGTCCGCAACTCCCTGCGCATGCGCCCCGACCGGATCATCGTGGGTGAGGTCCGCGGCGGGGAGACCCTCGACATGCTCCAGGCCATGTCCACCGGCCACGACGGCTCGCTCGCCACCGTCCACGCCAACAGCGCCGAGGACGCGCTGATGCGCCTCCAGACACTGAGCTCCATGTCCGAGGTCGAGATCCCCTTCGTCGCCATCCACGACCAGATCAACAGCGCCGTCGACGTGATCGTGCAGCTCACCCGCCACGCCGACGGCTCCCGCCGCATCACCGAGATCGCGGTCGTCGACTCCCACGGGCGCGAGGACTACCGCATCGTGTCCGTCTGCCGCTTCGAGGCCCGGCCGATGGCCCCGGACGGACGCGTCCACGGCCGGTTCGCCTACCACCCGCTGCCCCGCAGGATCGCCGAACGCCTCTACATGACGGGCGAGGCGATCCCCGCCGCCTTCGGCGTCGCCCGGTCGGAGGACCAGCTGAGCGTACGCAGATCCACCGCCTGAGCCGCCCGGTCCCACACCCCACTCCGCCGCCCACCGAGAAGGTCCCGCCCGACATGGATAATCTTCCGCTCCTGACGATCGGAGCCACGCTGCTCGCCGGCCTGTTCGCCGTCATCGGGGTGCACGTCTACTCCTCGGGCAACGCGCAGCGGCAGATCCTGTTCGACCGGATGTCCCAGACGGGTCAGATCACCATCGGGGGGCGCACCCGCCGATTCCGCGGGGTCGACCGGCGGCTGCGCAGGACGCGCCTGGGCAAGCGCATCGAGCGCAAGATCTCGGCGACCGGCCTGGACCTCACCCCCGGCGAGTACGCCGTCTACGTCGTGGCCGCGCTGCTCGGCCTCTACTTCGTCGTCGGCTCGGTCTTCGCCCCGTTCTTCGGCCTGCTCGCCGCCGTCATCGGTCTGTGGGGCGGCAACGCCTTCCTCAACTGGCAGCGTGCCAAACGCACCGAGGCGTTCATCAACCAGCTGCCCGAACTGACCCGTGTCCTGGCCAACGCGACCCAGGCGGGCCTGGCCCTGCGCACCGCGATCGCCATGGCGGTCGAGGAGCTCGACGACCCGGCCCACGAGGAACTGCGCCGCGTCGCCGACCGGCTGGCCGTGGGCCACACCCTCGACGACGCCCTGAACGAACTGGTGGAACGGCTGCCCTCGCGGGAGCTGACCGTACTGGTCTCCACCCTCATCCTCTCCAACCGGGCCGGCGGCACCATCGTCTCCTCGCTGCGCAACCTCACGGAGACGCTGGAGGAACGCAAGGAGACCCGGCGAGAAGTGACGACCCTCCTGTCACAGGTCAAGGTGACAGCCGTCGCGGTCCCCGTCCTCGGCATGGGCTTCCTGCTGATCATCAACGGCATGCGGTCCGGAGCGCTCGACGACATGACCGCGGCCACACCGGGACGCATCGCCGTCGTCGTCGCCGCGGGCCTCTACGGCCTGGGCTTCTTCCTCATCAGCCGGCTCACCCGCGTCCGCATCTGAGACCGACGGCCCCACGAAAGAGGAGAGGACACAGCATGGACCTTCTGATCGCGGCCGTCTTCGGACTCGCCGTCTACGGGGCCTTCCAGGGCATCCGTATGTACCGGGCCGACGCCGAACTCCCCGGCGACCTCGCCATCGCCCTGGAGGTCGGCGCCAGCCGCACCACCGCCACCGGTTCCGCGATCGACCGCATGGGCATGCGGTACGCGCCCCGGGTCCTGCGGATGATGGGCCCCAAGCGGGTCGACAAGGTACGGCGCAAACTGGATATGGCGGGCAACCCGGGCGGGATGACGGTCGACCGGTACGCGGCACGCCGCGCCGTCTACACCGGGCTCGGCACCGTGGCGTCGCTCTCCATGCTCATGAACGGGCAGACGGTCCTCGCCGTCCTCCTGCTCGTCTACGGCTACTTCTGGACCGATGTCATCATCCGTTCCGCCATCAGCCGCCGCAAGGACGACATCGACCGCACGCTCCCCGACTTCCTCGACGTCCTCGCCGTCGTCGTCTCGGCCGGACTCGGATTCCGGCAGGCCCTGGAGCGGGTCGCGGAGAAGTACGCCGGCCCCTGGGCCGACGAACTGCGCATCACACTGCGCCAGATGGACATGGGCGTCAGCCGCCGCGAGGCCTTCGACCAGCTCCGCAGGCGCAACCAGTCCGAGCAGGTCTCGATGTTCGTCTCCGCCCTCCAGCAGGGGGAGGAGCTCGGCGCCCCGATCGTCGACACCCTCATCCAGATCGCCAACGACATGCGGCGCACCGACGCCCAGAACGCCCGGCGCAAGGCGGCGAAGGCCGTGCCCAAGGCGACGCTCATCATCACCAGCTTCATGCTCCCCGGCACGATGATCCTCATCGCCGTCGGCTTCTACTACGCGGCCGACGTCAACATCGGCGACGTCTTCGGATCCTGACCACCACCCCGCACACCGCACCACCGGCAGCCAGGAAGGAGGTGAGAGGCCCATGGGACCACGACGGGCGGGACCCGCACTCACCGGAGGACCCGACGCGACCACCGCCGGCGGCACACCCGGCCACGTCCCTGCGCTGCCCATCCAGGTCAACGCCCTCCAGGCGCTCTGCCGCCAGCTGTTCGGCTTCCGCCTCGCCATGACCGCCCTGGCCGCCCCCTTCGCCCTGGCAGGCGTCCACGACGAACTCGGCAGCTGGCTGGTGGGAGCCGCCGTCCTCGTCACCGTCATGGTGTCGTACGCCCTGATGCGGGACTGGGAACGCTTCGGGCCGGTCCTCCTGCGCCACCCCGCGCTGCTCGCCGCGGACATGCTCTTCGGCGCCCTCCTGCTCTTCGCCGCCACCCCCGGCTCCACCCTCACCTACGTCACGGTGTGCACCCCCCTGCTGGCCGGTCTGGTCTACGGCTGGCGCGGAAGCGCGATCTTCGCGGTCCTCCAGTCACTCCTGCTGGCCGCCGCCTACGGGGTCAGTGACGAGGCCGAGGCGGACGCGTCGGCGCTCCTCCTCGTGGGCCTCTGCATCATGGCCGGCGCGGTCGGCAGCGCCCTGCGGGGACTGCTGCTCCGCTTCGGCGCCGCCTCCCAGGCGCTCACGGAAACCCGGGCCCGCCTCGCGGTCAGCGGCGCGGTGGAGAAGGAACGGGCCCGCCTCGCCCGCGAGATGCACGACTCCGTCGCCAAGACCCTGCACGGCCTCGCGCTCGCCGCCGACGGGCTCGCCGGCTCGGCCGGCCGGATGGACCCGCTCACGGTCAGGCACCAGGCCGAACTCGTCGCACGCGCCGCCCGCCGCGCCGCCGCCGAATCCCGCGAGCTCCTCTCCGACCTGCGCCGGGAGTCCGGCCTCGACGGAGGCGTGGACCTGCTGGGCGAACTCGCCGCGCGGACGGCGGACTTCGAGCGGCGCCACGGGGTCAGGGCCGTCTTCCGCAGGCTCGGCGACGGCCCCGTACCGCCCGTCCCGCACGCCGTGGCCCGGCACGCGCTCACCATCGCCACCGAAGCCATGGAGAACGCCCGGCGCCACGCACACCCCAGCTACCTGGACGTCTCCGCCGGCCTGGTCCGCGACGTGGTGCGGATCAGCGTCTACGACGACGGGGAGGGCCTGCCCCCGGGCACCTCCCTCGCCGAGCTGCGCAAGGCCGGGCACTTCGGCCTGGTCGGCATGGTCGAGCGGGCCGCGTCCATCGGCGCCCGCATCCGGATCGGCCGGGGCCGGGCGGCACGGGGCACCGAGGTGCGGCTCGACCTCTCGCTCGCCGCGATGAACCCGGCACCGCCCGGCCTGCCCGCCCACCCCCCGTACCCACCCCCGCTCGGGCAGGTACCCGGCTGACACCCCCGACCGCGCACGACCCGCCCCCCCACGGCCGACGCCCACCGGGCAGCGGCGCACGACACAGTCCCCACCCTTGAGAGGAGGCCGCACCATGCCGGACGAGATCTCCCGCAGTTCCGGGGAGCAGTGGACACAGCACCCGCATGTCTCGCAGCACACGTCCTCGCACCTCGGCCCGCTCAGCTCACCCCCCACCCCCGGTACCCCCGCACCCGCGGCACCCGGAGAGCCCCCCGCGTTCCCCGGCCCCGACACCCCGCCCGCCGCGCAGCCGCTCAGGGTCGTCGTGGCCGACGACAACCCGGTCGTCAGAGCGGGCCTCACGGTCCTGCTCCAGGGGCGCGCGGACATCGACGTGGTCGCCGAGGCCGGAGACGGCCGGCAGGCCTACGAGGCTGCGGTGCGGCACCGCCCGGACGTCATCCTGCTGGACGTGCGGATGCCCGGCGTCGACGGCATCTCCGCCCTGCCCCACCTGGTGCGCCTGGCCCCGGTGCTGATGATGACGTACAGCCGTGAGAGCGCGATCGTGCACGAGGCCCTGCGCCTGGGCGCCGGCGGCTATCTCGTGCACGGCGAGTTCACCGCCGACCAGCTGGTGGCGGCCGTACGGGACACCAGGGACGGGCGGGCCCACTTCACGTACTCCGCCACGAGCGCGCTCCTGGAGTCGGTACGCGGCGGGGGAGCGACGGGCCAGGGCGCCCAGGCCCTCCCCGACGGACTGGGTACGGCCTTCGGCAGTCCCGGCCACCTTCCGGCCGGCCCGCCCGGGCAAGCGTCTGCATCCGCACACGAAGGGCGAGGGCTTTCCGTGGACGGATCCGGCGGTATCCCTCAGCCGGGCGCTCCCCAGGGGGAGTTGAGTACACGCCGATTCCCGCAAAATGCTTCGCTTCCGCAACCTTCTGTGGGACATTCGTCTCCGGAGACCCCTGTGGCGGTGGCCCGGGGGCCGGTCGGCGAGCTGAGCGAACGGGAGGTGGAGGTCATGGACCTGATCGCGTCGGGCATGACGAACCAGCAGATCGCCGCCGCCTGCTTCATCAGCCAGAAGACGGTCAAGAACCACATCAACCGCATCTTCGCCAAGCTCAACGCCGGCAGCCGCGGCGAGGCCATCGCCGTCTGGCACCGCCTGTCGTCCGGGGGGTCGACGAGACATGCCTGAGAATCCCGTGGGCCCGAAGACCCACCCCGCGAAGTGGGCCCGGAGTTGGGTCCGCAGACCCATGTGCGCGAGTGCGGCCCCGGCGTACGTTTCCCGTGTCGAAGGCGAGACCGGCCAGGAGGAAGCCGGAAGCGCGGACGGCAGGCGAACGTACGCAGCAGCGTCGGCCGATCCCAGGTCGGCCGAACTCGGAGGGGAACACCATGTCGAACATCACCCTGAAGGCCGCCACCACGACGCAGGCCTACGTCAACGGCTGGAAGAACACCGCCGTGGAGGCCATGAAGCGCCGGAGCGACAAGGGCCAGGGCGCGATCGAGTACGTGGGCATCACCATCCTGGTGGTGGCGATCGTGGTGGCGCTGCTGCAGACGAACCTGGGCGCCACGATCGGCAACAAGTTCACCTCCAAGATCAACGAAGTGCTCAACGGGTGATCCGTCGGGCGAAGTCCGAGGCAGGGCAGGCCGCACCGCTGTACATCACGGCGGTGGTCGGCCTGCTCTTTCTCGCGTTGATCTTCTTCGTGTTCGGCGAGGCGGACGTCAGGCGCAACGGAGCCCAGACCGCGGCGGACTCCGCGGCGCTTGCCGCGGCCCAGGAGTCCCGCAGCCTGGAAGAGGCGGAGCTACGGGCCCACATCTCGGACAGGGTCTACCTCGCCTACCTGTTCAACGGTCCGTTTCCCGGTACCCACAGCGGCTGCGCGCAGGCGTCGGGTTTCGCCGCGCGGAACGACGCCACCCGTCTCGCGTGCAGCCCGGTCTTCGGCGGGCGCTGGGGATTCGAGGTCGGAGTCAAGTCCAACAAGGGGATGAGCGCGAACCTGGTTCCGGGCACCGAGGGCAAGCACGCGACGGCATCGTCGGTGGCGGTCGTCGAGTCGCGCTGCAAATTTGTTCCGAACCCGGACACGACCGGGGTGTCACCCGGCACACTCTTCTGCGGCGCCAGAAACTGGGTGATCAACCCCAAGGACATGGCACTTCTGCCTGACATGGTCGACCTCTTCACTGTACGGCTGGCCGAAGACTGACCGCGATCGAAAAGGACCTTGACCAATGAGCATTCCGCATGTGGGGAAGCTGCGTCGAGCAGCCACTGCCGTGATCCTGGCAGCGGGCCTCACCCTGTCTGTGGCCGCCTGCGGCGGTGATTCAGGCAAGAGTGAGGAGAAGGCGCCCGCGGCGGCTTCGTCGAAGCCCCCCGAGGACTCCGGAAACGGTGACGGCGAGACCGTTCCCGACACCAGCAAGGTTCTGGTGACGGTCAAGGGTGATTCCGGCATCGACATGGTGATCAACTCGGCGAAGCGCGACTCCGGCGGCTTCCTCACCATCAGCGGACAACTCAAGAACACCGGCAGCGGTCTGTACACCACGCCCATTCAGTGGAGTGGTGACGAACAGGCCGTCGCCGGCACCGGACGGTCGCTCGCGGGGATGACCCTGGTGGATTCCCAGGAGAAGAAGCGCTACTACGTGCTGCGCGACACCGACAACCGTCCGCTGACGACGAGCGGGTTCGACCCGAGCATCGAAGCGGGGAAGAGCCTCACGTTCTTCGCGCAGTTCCCGGCACCTGCGACGTCGACCAATCAGGTCGATCTGCAGTTTCCCGGCTTCTCCAACGCGACGATTGAGATCTCTTGATGAGCAGCGCCATCATCGGTACCCAGCGGGCACGGGTGGCGATGACCGTGCTGGCCGGGGTGATGACCCTCTCCATCGCCGCTGTGCCGGACGCCGTGGCGGATGACAGCCCCTACCCTTCCGCTTCCGCGGAGGTCCCGGTCCAGGTCGACGCCAACGACTCCGACCTCAAGCTGCCGGAAGGCGCCACGCTGGCCGCACCCAAGGTCCTCGACATCAAGTCCGTCATCGAGGACCTCGGAGGCGAGGAACGTCGCGAGGACACCAACTCGGACATCAAGTTCGCCCTCCAGGCCGAGGTCCTGTTCGGCAAGGACAGCGCCAAGCTGAGCTCCGCCGCCAACGGCCGCATCAGCGCCATCGCCGCCGAGATCAAGAAGCAGGACGCGAAGAAGGTCCGTGTCTTCGGCTTCACCGACAACCTCGGCTCCTCCGCGCACGGAGACGTCCTCTCCAAGCAGCGGGCCGACGCCGTGCACAACGTCCTGGAGTCGTCGCTGACCGGCTCCGGCATCACCTTCGAGATCCGTGGCTACGGCGAGCAGTACCCGATCGCCGACAACAGCACGGAGGACGGCCGCAAGAAGAACCGCCGTGTCGAGGTCTCCTTCCTGCGCGGCGAAGGCTCGCAGAGCTGACCGGCCGCGGCAGGTGAGGCAGCCCCCGTCCGGGGGGGGGGGGGGGGGGGCCCGGCCCCCCCCCCCCCCCGGGGGGGGGGTGTTTAAAAAAAAAAAAACCCCCCACACCCCAAAAAAACAACGAAAGGGGGTTGTGGTTGGAATAGA